>NZ_JAWLFS010000270.1:0-3725 GCF_041685465.1 Rhodosalinus sp.
GGGCGTTGCGATCACGCCCCGGACCGGGGCGCCGTCGACGAAGGCGACCGCCTGCACCGCGTGATCCTGCCAGAGGCCGCGCTCGATCAGGACGGCCTCTGCAGGGCCCGCCGCCTCGAGCCGCCTGACCAGATTGGCATCGGAGGGAAGGCCATCGGTGCGCGCCGGCAGCGTGTCCCCCGCGGCTGTGCCGTCCGGCGGCGCCGTCGCGGCGCCGTCGATCCGGGCGGGATCGGCCGCCGCGCAGGGCAGGGGACCGCAGGTCGCCTGCCCGGACCGCTCCAAGACGTGCCGGCCCGCCGCGACGAGATCCGCGCGCATCCCCTGCACGGGGCGCGTCGCGATGCGCCACGCGACGTCCGGCCCGATGCCGAAGGCCTCGGGCGGCGCGACGCGATCGGGCCCCGCGCTCTCGGCCAGCTTCGCCCGGCGCGCGGGGCCCAGATTGTGCCGTTCGACCGAGACGAGCGACACGGGCACCGGTCCGCCGGCCCCCGCGGGACTGACCTCGCGCGTCTCGACGGTGATCCAGCTGCGATACTGGCGCAGCGCGGCCTCCTCGAGGTCGACCAGCATGACCGCGCGTGTGGCGGGCGACAGGTCGGCATCCGGCAGGAAGACCGAGGCGGGATCGTTGGGCAGCGTCTCGCGCAGGGTCTCCTCCAGCCTGTGGATGTTGCGGGGCGCGAAGCCCTCCACGAAGGAGGCGGCGACCCCGGACACGCTATCGCCCTCGGGGGCCATCGATGCGGCGGCCGGGCCGGGAAGCGGCACGGGCACGGCGATCACGCGGCGTTCGAGCCCCTCGAACCCCTGTCCCCAGACCGAGATCAGCGCCGCGCCACGCCCGTCGGGTTGCGGGTGGCCGGGCGAGAGCACGGCGTCGATGCGATAGGCCACGGGGCAGCGGCGCGAGTCCGGGATGCGGCTGTCCTCGTGCAGGATCTTGGGGTCTTGCCCCGGCGGCCGATGCGTGAGCCGATAGCCGCGCAGCGCGTCCGGGTCGGGGCAGAACGACGCCCCGCCCGGAACGGCGATCTCCTCCAGCTCCAGCGTGGTCGCGGCCTGCGGCGGCCGGGTCGGATCGTCGGGGTCGGGGCGCGAGACAGTGATCCGCGACGGCGCCTCGTGCGCTTCGCCGATCCCGCGGGCGAACAGCACGGTCGCGGGGCGGCGGATCTCGAGTGCCTCGATCAGGTCGGCGCCCTCGGACCGCGCCTCGGCGCGGGTCGCGGCGAGGGCGGCGTAGGGGGCCGCCTCGACCTCGGCCATGTCGGCCTCCGACGCTCCGACACGGATCGGCGAGCCGGGCACCCAGGCGTCGCGGTCCAGATCGACGACGAAGATGTTGGAATGGGGCAGCCCCGATCCGCGTTGCAGGCCGTAGGTCTCGAAGGCGAAATACCGCCCGTCCTCGGAGAAGCCGATCACCCGGTCGTGCGTGTAGTCGGCCGCGGCGGGACCGGCGAGCGCCGCGACCAGACCGATGGCGCGCGCGGCGCGCCTCATTGCGCGGCCACCTCCGCCGGCATCGCGCGGTCCTTCAGCTTGCGGAATTTCGCCGACATCCCGTCGAGCCGCGCGTCCCATTCGGGGTTCGGGGTCTGGCCCTCGACCGTCTTGAAATAGGCCTGCAGCAGGCAGGCGACCGCCAGCGGCTCAAGAAAGGCCTGCTTGACCGACCACGCCAGGATCAGCGCCACGACGATGCCGGCCGCCGACAGGTTGCCGGGAAAGAGATGCGAGATCGCGGCCGCGGGCGCCAGCATCAGGATCAGGATCACCGCGCTCAGGCCATAGACGAAGACGGTGACGAAGGCGGCGTTGCGCAGCATCGGCCCGTAGTTCTGCGCGTAAAGCACCAGCGCCTCCCGCGCCGAGGCCCAGGGATCGGTGGCGCGGGTGCGCATGGCGTGCGCGAGGATCACCTCGTCGATGAAGCCCACCGCCACGTTCAGGAAGGCGCGCAGGATCGTCACCAGCTGCCTGATGCCGGGGATCGGCAGCAGTGTGAAGACCCCGCGCACCAGCCCGGTGATCGCGCGCAACACGCCTTTCACGATCTGGTCGACCGCGAAGAGCGTGCTGGCCTCGGCGAAGCGGGCGCGCACCATCGCCTGCGCGTGCCCCACCTGGCTCCGGCCCTCGGGGATCGGGCGGTTGTCGATCAGTTCCACCATGACCGCGATATGCCCGGCCTTGACGAGGTAGAGGACGTATTCCCTGAGCCAGTACATCACGATGGCGACGAGGCCGAAGCCCGTCACGCCGCCGAAGAAGGTGGCCGAGCCGCGGAAGCCCTCGTCGCCCAGCGCGCCGATCCCCCAGCCGATCCCGGCACCGGTGCCGGTGACGACGACATAGGCCAGCGCCGCGCCGAAATAGACCGCCATGCGCAGCAGCACGAACGGCAGCGTCTGCACCATCAGCCCGATGCTGCGTCTGAATGAAAAATCCCACATCCGCGTCTCTTCCCCATGTCCTGTTTTTGGTCTGCGCACGATGCGCGCGTCGGGCTCCGTAGCCGACCGTCCCGCCGCGGGCCGCAGGTTAGGCCGGTTGCGGCTGCCGCGCCCCCTCCGGATGAAGGGGGCGACGACGCGGCATCAGGACGCCGCCCGGATCGGCAGCGACAGGAGCAGCGCGACCAGTTCCGCCTGCCGGTTGGTTCCCGTCTTGGCGAAGACGTTGCGCAGGTGGAAGGAAACGGTGGTCTGCGAGACGCCGAGATCGGCGGCGATCTCGTCGAGGCGCGATCCCGACGCGAGCCGGCGCGCGACCCCTGTCTCGGCGGGGGTGAGCGAGAAGAGCTCGCGCAGCGCCGCCCCCGACAGCGGCGCCCGCCGCGCGAGGTCGGCGACATAGACGAAGACCACGGGCTCGTCGGCATCCACACCGCGATCCTCCGGCGGACAGGAGAACAGGACCGCCATGCCGCCAGATGCGTCCTCGATCCGGATCGACAGGCTCTCTTCCCGCCCGTCGAGGGCCGCGCGCACCATCTGGCGCAGGGGCCGTGCAAGGCCCGGCGGCTGCGGTGGCCCGCCTGAGGCCGCGGCGAGGCCCAGCTGGGTCGTCGCCGCCCTGTTGGCCCGGACCAGCCGGCCCGTCGCATCGTAGGCCAGCACGCCGACCGACAGGTGGTCCAGCAGGTGCCGCCCGATGCGCGCCACCGGCGCGCTGGCCTGCCGGGCCTGCCGGGTCTGGCGCAGGCGTGCCTCGATTGTCGAGAGCAGAAGGTCGTAGTCGATCGGCTTGGTCAAATAGTCGTCGGCGCCGGCGCGCTTGCCGCGGATCATCGCCTCGGTCGTGGCCAGCGCCGACAGGAAGACCAGCGGGACATGGCTCAGGTGGGGAAAATCGCGGCGGAACTCCGCAAGGACGCCATAGCCGTCCGTGCCGGGCATCATGATGTCGCACAGCACCAGATCGGGCGTGCACTCGCCCAGCGCGGCGATGACCTCGGCGGCGTCGGCGGCCTCGCGCACGCGGTAGCCTGCCTCGCGCAACTCGTCGGCGATGTCGCGGCGCAGCGCCGGTTCGTCCTCGCAGCAGAGGATCAGGGGGGCGGGCGGCGCGGTCATGCCTCCTGCCTTGCTGCCGCCGGAAGCCAGAGCGTGAAGAGCGAGCCGCGGTCCGGCCAGCTTTCCAGCGTCACCGTGCCGCCCTGAAGCGCGGCAAGCTCGCGCGACAGCGCAAGGCCCAGACCGGTGCCGGGCTTGGTC
>NZ_JAWLFS010000046.1:0-15369 GCF_041685465.1 Rhodosalinus sp.
CGGGATCGGCACGACGCTGGGCGTGCTGCTGGCGGTGGGCATCGTGCACGACCGGGCGATGGACATGAGCGTGCTGCCCTGGGCCATCGCGAGCCAGACGATCCCGATCCTCGCCATCGCGCCGATGATCATCGTTGTGCTCAATTCCATCGGGCTGCAGGGGCTGATCCCCAAGGCGCTGATCTCGGCCTACCTGAGTTTCTTTCCCGTGGTGGTCAGCATGGTCGCGGGGCTCCGCAGCCCGGCGGCGAGCCAGATGGACCTGATGCACACCTATTCGGCGACGGCGGGCCAGGTCTTCTGGATGCTCCGGCTGCCGGCCTCGGTGCCCTATCTCTTCGCCGCGCTGAAGGTGGGGATCGCCGCCTCGCTCATCGGGGCGATCGTGGGTGAACTGCCCACAGGCGCTTCGGAGGGGCTGGGGGCGCGCCTGCTGGCGGGCAGCTATTACGGGCAGACGGTGCAGATCTGGTCGGCGCTCTTCGCTGCGGCGATCCTCGCGGCGGTGATGGTGGGCACCATCGGGGCCATGGAGCGGCTGACGCTCCGGCGCATGGGGTTCGCGCGATGACGGCGGTGCTCGGGCGGGCCGGGCCGCTCCTCGCGGCGCAGGCCGCGGCGGTGGCCGGGGCGCTTCTCGTCGATTTGCGGCTGGCGCTGGTGCTCGCGGTGTGGTTCGCCGCCTGGCAGGTGAACATCCGCCTCTCGGAGAGCGCGCTGGCGCAGCGCCGTGCGGGGCGGAGCCTCGTCGCGGCGCTCTTCGGGGTGACGGTGCTGGTCCTCTGGGAGATGACCGTGCGGCTCTTCGGGGTGCCGCCGGTGATCCTGCCGCCCCCGACGGAGATCGCGGCGACGCTCGCGGGCAATGTGGGGCTTCTCTGGGGCGACTTCGTGCAGACGGTGGTGAAGGGCGCGCTGACGGGCTACGTCATCGGCTGCGCCGCGGCGGTCGGCATGGCGGTGGCGGTGGACCGCTCGCCCTTCCTGCAGCGCGGGCTCCTGCCGGTGGGCAGCTTCATGGCCGCGCTGCCGATCATCGGCACCGCGCCGATCCTCGTGATGTGGTTCGGCTTCGGCTGGCAATCGAAGGCGGCGGTCGTGGTGCTGATGGTCTTCTTCCCCGTTCTGGTGAACGCGGTGGCCGGGCTGAAGTCGGCCGACAGCATGCAGCGCGACCTGATGGAGACCTATGCTGCGAGCTACTGGCAGTCGCTGATGAAGCTGCGGCTGCCGGCGGCGATGCCGCTCGTCTTCAACGGGCTAAAGATCGCCTCCACCCTCGCGCTGATCGGCGCGATCGTGGCGGAATTCTTCGGGTCGCCGACGCTCGGCCTCGGCTTCCGGATATCGACCTCCGTGGGACAGCTTCAGCTCGGCATGGTCTGGGCGGGGATCACGGTGGCCGCGCTGGCCGGCTCGGCCTTCTATTTCGCCGTCGCCTGGGCGGAACGGCGGGTGACCTTCTGGCACCCGTCGCAAAGACCCTGAAAGCAGGGACACGACACCAATAATGGAGGTATGACGATGAAACACCTGACCAGGACCGCGCTCGGGGTGGCGCTGGCGGGCGGCCTCGCCGGGGGCGCGCAGGCCGCTGACGAGGTGACGCTGCAGCTCAAGTGGGTGACGCAGGCGCAGTTCGCCGGGTATTACGTCGCCGAGGCCAAGGGCTTCTACGACGAGGCCGACCTCGACGTGACGATCAAGCCGGGCGGGCCGGACATCGCGCCGCCGCAGGTGATCGCGGGCGGCGGGGCCGACGTGATCGTGGAGTGGATGCCCGCCGCGCTCGCCGCGCGGGAGAACGGGCTGCCGCTCGTCAATGTCGCGCAGCCCTTCAAGTCCTCCGGCATGATGATGACCTGCTGGGCGGACACCGGGATCGAGGCGCCCGGGGACCTTGCCGATCGCACGCTCGGCGTCTGGTTCTTCGGCAACGAGTTTCCCTTCCTGAGCTGGATGGCCAAGCTCGGCATCGACACCGACGGCAGGAGCGAGAGCGGCGTCGAGGTGCTCAAGCAGGGGTTCAACGTCGACCCGCTGCTGCAGCGGCAGGCGGACTGCATCTCGACGATGACCTACAACGAGTACTGGCAGGTGATCGACGCGGGCGTGAGCCCGGAGGAGCTCGTCACCTTCAAGTACGAGGATCAGGGCGTCGCCACGCTCGAGGACGGGCTCTGGGCGCTGGAGGAGGATCTCGAGGATCCGGAGTTCGTCGACAAGATGGCGCGCTTCGTCGAGGCCTCCATGCGCGGCTGGAAATACGCCGAGGAGAACCCGGACGAGGCGGCGATGATCGTTCTCGAGAACGACGCGACCGGCGCGCAGACCGAAACCCACCAGAAGCGGATGATGGGCGAGGTCGCCAAGCTCACCGCGGGCTCGGACGGCACGCTCGACCCGGCGGACTACGAGCGCACGGTCGAGACGCTGCTCTCGGGCGGCTCGACGCCGGTGATCACCGAGCATCCGGGCGACGCGGCCTGGACGCATGCGGTCACGGGTGCCGTGTCGAACTGAGGCGCCACGCGAGACGTGAAGGGGGGCCGGCGGCAACGCCGGCCCTTTTTCGTGGCGCGCTCCCGAGAGGGGCGCCGTGCCCCGCCAGCGTGTGACCTGCGCTCGGTGTGGCGGGTCCGCCCGTCGCGCGCCCCGGAAGCGCCGCGGACGCCTCCCTCTCCGGTGCCGTCGCGCCACGCGCGCCGTGCGGCGGCGGAGGCGTCCCGGGCTCCCCTGCCGGTCCGGACCGCCGTCCGGCACTGACTTCGCGTGCCGTTCGGGCGTGGCCTCCGGCCCGACCGGCCACCCCGCCCTTCACAAAAGCTTTGCGAAACCGACACAGGAGCTTTGCGCAACGCCTCTAGGAGGGACGGGACCGGCCGCCTGGGGGTGAGACGTGCTGCATATCGACGGACTGACGAAGCGTTTCGGCGCGAACACCGCCGTGGACGCCACGACGCTCGAGGTGGACCGCGCGATGATGGTGGGCATCATCGGCGCCTCGGGCGCCGGCAAGTCCACGCTCCTGCGGATGCTCAACCGCCTGACCGACGCGAGCGAGGGCGCGGTGCACTTCGAGGGCACCGAGATCACCGCGCTGCAGGGCGCCGCCAAGCGGCGCTGGCAGTCGGACTGCGCGATGATCTTCCAGCAGTTCAACCTCGTGCCGCGGATGGATGTCGTCGCGAACGTGCTGCACGGCACGCTCAACAAGCGCTCGACGCTGGCGACGCTCTTCAGCCTCTACCCGGAGGCAGACATTCACCGCGCCATCGACATCCTCGAGCGGCTCGGCATCGCCGAGAATGCCGCCAAGCGGGCCGAGGCGCTCTCGGGCGGGCAGCAGCAGCGCGTCGCCATCGCGCGGGCGCTCATGCAGGACCCGAAGATCATCCTCGCCGACGAGCCGATCGCGAGCCTCGACCCGATGAACGCGCAGATCGTCATGGACACGCTGCGGCGCATTCACGACGAGGACGGGCGCATGGTGATCTGCAACCTGCACACGCTCGACACCGCGCGCCGCTACTGCGACCGGGTGATCGGCATGCGGAAGGGGCGCGTCGTCTTCGACGGCACGCCCGAGCAGCTCACCACCGGCGTCGCGCGCGACATCTACGGCGCCGACGCGAGCTTCTCGGAATCCGCGACCTCGACCGAGATCCGCGAGCACGCGCCCGCCCCCGTGCCCGCCTGAGCCTTTCCGCCGCCCCGGTCGCCCGAGGGCGGCGCGGGGCACCCCACGCCCTGAACAGACATGAGGGATCGACCATGAAGAAAGTTCTTGCCGCCACGCTGGCGACCACCGCTCTCGCCGCCCCGGCGATGGCGCAGGAGATCGACGAGTTCCGCATCGGCATCCTCGGTGGCGAAAACGCGCAGGACCGCCTCGCCTCGAACCAGTGCCTCGCCGATTACGTCAGCGAAGAGCTCGGCGTGCCGGTGCGCATGTTCACGCCCGCCGACTACAACGGCGTGATCCAGGGGCTGCTCGGCGGGTCGATCGACCTCGCGTGGCTCGGCGCCTCGGGCTATGCGGCCACGCATATCGCCGACCCGGACGCGGTCGAGCCGGTGCTCGTCAAGACCAACCTCGACGGTTCCTACGGCTATCACTCGGTCGGCTTCGCCCGCACCGACAGCGGCATCGACTCGCTCGAGGCGATGGAAGACAAGGTCTTCGGCTTCGGCGATCCGAACTCCACCTCGGGCTACCTGATCCCCTCGGTCGAGATCCCGGCGGCGACCGGCGGCACCATGGAGCCCGGCGACTACTTCGGCGACGTCGTCTTCACCGGCGGGCACGAGCAGACCATCGTCGCGGTCGCCAACGGCGACATCGACGCCGGCGTGACCTGGGCCGACGGCCTCGGCGCCTGGGAGGACGGCTACAACTCGGGCGCGCTGCGCAAGGCCTCGGACGCGGGCCTCGTGGACATGAACGAGCTCGTCGAGATCTGGAAGTCGGAGCCGATCCCGGAGGGCCCGATCGTCCTGCGCGAGGCGCTGCCGGACGACGTGAAGGCCGCCGTGACCGAGGTGATGAACGACCTGCACGCGAACGACGAGGAGTGCGCCTACAGCGTCGCCGCCGGCGAGACGGCGGGCTTCGAGCCGATCGGCCACGAGGCCTACGAGACCATCATCGAAGTGCGCAAGCGCGAGATGGAGTGAGGGCACCTCGCCTGACACGGGGTCCCGGCCGGCGCGGCCGGGACCCCCTTTGCATCCGGGACACCGCATGGCCGATCTTGCCGCCCCTGCCGCCAACAGCCCCGACACCCGCGCCGCCTACCTGGCGCTGACGCGGCGCCGGCGGCTCTACAGCGGGCTGACGCTCCTGCTTTTCGTCGTGCTGATGGCGAGCGGCTTCGCCGTCGCCGACGGCCGGAACGCCGGTTCCTTCTGGGACGGCTGGCACAACATGTTCGATTTCCCCGCCGATGTCGTGGCGGAGGCCTGGGAGAAGCGGGCAGAGATGCCGGCGCTTCTCTGGCGCTATGTTCCCGCGTTGATCGAGACGCTGAACATCGCCGCCCTCGCCACGCTTCTCGGGTTCTTCGGCGGCATGGCGCTCTCGCTCGTGTCGACGCGGGGTCTCGCGCCGTGGCCGCGCCTGATCCCGGTCTTCAGGCGCATCATGGACGTGCTGCGCGCGATGCCCGAGATCGTCGTCGCGCTGGTGCTGATCTTCGTCATGGGCAGTGGCCCGGTGCCCGCCATGATCGCCATCGCGCTCCACACCGCGGGCGCGCTCGGCAAGCTCTATTCCGAGGTGAACGAGAACGCCGACCTGAAGCCCGTCGAGGGGCTGCACTCCGTCGGCGCGAGCTGGGGGCAGCGGATGGCCTACGGCGTGATCCCGCAGGTGGCGCCCAACTACCTGAGCTATGGCCTCCTGCGGTTCGAGATCAACATCCGCGCCTCGGCGATCCTCGGCTTCGTGGGCGCCGGCGGCATCGGTTACGAGCTCCGCAACTCGATGACCTTCGGGCTCGGCAAGTTCGACGAGGCGGCGGCGATCTTCGTGCTGCTGTTCCTGACCATCGTCGTCGTCGATCAGACCTCGAGCCATTTCCGCAATCGACTCACCCAGGGCAGGGAGGTCTTGCCGTGACCGACGCTTCGCTCGACGCTCCGCTGCGCCGCCAGCAGGCGGCGGTCCGCCGCATCGCCGCGAAGCGCCGCCTCGCCTTCGCGGTGCCGGCGGTGATCCTCGCCTATCTCGTCTACGTCTTCTTCGCCTTCGACATCCCCGGCCTCGCCGACCGCGCGCGCCTCGACAACGCGGCGAAGCTGGTGGCCGACAGCTACAGTCACAAGGTTCACGTCACGCGCGACAACCGCTCGGGCGAGATCACGGTCAGCAAGGAGGGCGAGCGCAGGGGAACCTTCCCGCCGGAGATGGAACCCGAGTGGATCGCGCGCGACGACGGTGGCGCGCGGGTGACGCTGGAAGACGGGCACGCGGTGATCTTCGGGGCGGATAACGGCGCGGTCTACGTCCACCCCGAGGTGGGCCGGATCGAGGCCCAAGCGAGCCGTGCGGGGGGCGTCGAGATCGACCGCGCCCCGGAGACGCTGCCGGACTGGATCAGCTACTCCTCCTCGCGCCTCGACATCACGACCGAGGCGGGGCGGATGACCGTCACGCGGAACCGCACGGAGGTCTTCCGTTACTTCTTCGGGTGGGAACTCTTCTGGTTCACGCTCGACAGCCCCTATTACGACCGCACGCCCGTCGAGATCCTGTTCGGCCCGCAGCTCGACCCGGAGCGCGCGAATGTCACGGGCGCGTGGCAGGATTTCTGGGGCAACGGCGTCTGGCGTCATGCCGATGTCGCCTGGGCGATGGTCGAGACGATCCTGATGGCCTTCCTCGGCACCTTCGGTGCCGCGGTGGTGGCGCTGCCGCTGGCCTTCGTCGCGGCGAAGAACTTCACGCCGCTGATGACGTTGCGCTTCGGGGCGCGCCGGGCGTTCGATTTCCTGCGGGGGGTGGACGCGCTGATCTGGACGATCGTGCTCTCCCGCGCCTTCGGTCCGGGGCCGCTGACGGGATCGCTCGCGATCCTCTTCACGGACACGGGCAGCTTCGGCAAGATCTTCTCCGAGGCGCTCGAGAACGTGGACGACAAGCAGATCGAGGGCGTCACCTCCACCGGCGCGCGCCCGGTGCAGCGCTACCGCTTCGGCGTGATCCCGCAGGTGATGCCGGTGCTGCTGTCCCAGGTGCTCTACTTCTTCGAGTCCAACACCCGCTCGGCGACGGTCATCGGCGCGATCACCGGGGGCGGTATCGGCCTCCTGATCACGCAGGCGATCATCACCCAGAAGGACTGGGAAGAGGTGACCTATTACATCATCCTCATCGTGCTGACGGTCATGGCGATGGACTGGCTCTCGGGCCTCCTGCGCCGGCGGCTCATCAAGGGCGACGCGGGCTGAGCCGGATCATCCATCCATGACCCATGGCGAAACGACAGGAGACGTGCGATGGCGCGGCTGACGGCGGAGGGGCCGGTCGTGCACCCGGACTGCGAGATCACCGAGGCGACCTTCGGCGCCTATACCGAGGTCGGCCGCGGCACGCGCGTCGCGCATTCGGTCCTTGGCGCCTATTCCTACTGCGACCGCTACTGCGACATCGCCAACGCAGAGGTGGGCCGCTTCGCCAACATCGCGAGCTTCGTGCGCATCGGGGCGACCGATCACCCGCTGGATCGGGCGAGCCTGCACCACTTCATGTACCGCTCGGCGAGCTACTGGGACGACGTCGAGGACGACCCCGCGTGGTTCGCGCGGCGCAAGGCGCGGCGCGCGCGGATCGGGCACGACACCTGGATCGGGCACGCGGCGCAGATCAAGCCGGAGGTCACGGTGGGCCACGGCGCCGTGGTGGCGTCGGGGGCCGTCGTGACGAAGGACGTGGCACCCTACACCATCGTCGCAGGCCTTCCCGCGCGGCCCGTGCGCGCGCGCCAGCCCGTTGACGTGGCCGAGCGGCTGATCGCCCTCGCCTGGTGGGACTGGGACCACGCGCGCCTGCGTGCGGCGCTCGCGGATTTCCGCAGCCTCGACGCCGAGGCGTTCCTCGAGAAACACGGCGGGTGAGCGAAAAGGGCGGCCCCGAGGGGCCGCCCGACATGATCGCCAATCAGGACTGAAATCTTGTGCGTCCAACATTCCACGGGAATGGAACAGTCATGGCCGCCAAGGGTAACGGCCGGGTGACGCAGGTGCGACGTCGCGGTGACGATCACTCCGCCGCGAGAGCGAGCCCACCGCCCGCCGCCGTGAGGAAGCGCGCTGCCGCGTCGCCGGTCAGATAAGCGAGCCGCCCGCCCGAGATCGTCGCCTCGACCGCCCGCGTCTCCGCGTTCACGATGGCCAGGTCGGCGCGGCGGCCATAGTCGATGCGCCCGCGGTCGGCGAGGCCCATGATCTCCGCCGGGCGCTCGGAGATCATCGCCCAGGCGCGCGGCAGATCGGCGAGGCCCTCGTCCACGAGGCGGAAGGCCGCGGCGCCGAGCGAGGGGTAGTGATCGTCCGACGCGAGCGCGTCGCAGAGCCCGGCGCGGATCAGGTCGCGCGCGGCGACGCCCCCCGCCAGCGAGCGGCCGCGCACCACGTTGGGCGCGCCCATCAGCACCGGATCGCCCACGGCGCGCGCAAGTGCGGCGGCCGCGCGGCGACGCGGAAACGTGCAGATCTTCGCCCCGATCATCGAGAAGGTCTCGCGCGTTTCGCCGTCCGGGTCGTCGTGGCTGCCGTAGCGGACGCCGAGCGCGTCGAAGGCCTCGGCGAGGCGGCAGAGATAGCGCGGCACCTCGCGCTCCTGCGCCGTGGCGGTTGCGACCGCGCGCAGATGCGCGCCCGGCGCATGCCCGAACCCGCGCGCGCGCCGGGCGAGCGCCTCGTGATCCGTCTCGGCGAGGGTGGTGGCCTCGGGAAGGTGATTGTTGAAGACCACGTAATCGACACTGTGCCGGCGCACCGTGGCGAGCAGCCGTTCGAAGGTGTCGACGGTGTGTGTCTCGCAGCGCAGTTGCACGCGCAGGTCCGTCATGGCGTGCGGCCGGTAGCCCTCGAGCGCGCGCAGCAGGATCTCCGCCTGGTCCGGGCTGCGCCGGCCGCCTTCCCAGGACCAGCCCTGCGCGAGCCACGCGGTGGTCACGCCGTTGGCCGCGGCGTCGCGGTCGGTGGCGCGGAGCGCCATGTCGAGCGGAACATCCGCGTCGGGGCGCGGGGCGACGTGGCGCTCGAAAGCGTCGCCGTGCAGATCGACGATCCCCGGCAGCACGAGATAGCCGGAGAGGTCCACCGCGGGCAGGGGCCCCTTGGTGATCCGCCCGCCGGACATCGCGACGGAGCGCTCCTGCAGGGTGCCGTCGCGCAGGACGGTGGCGCCAGTGAGGCGAAGGGAAAGGGGGGCGGTGGACACGCGGCGATCCGTCTGTGGATAACTCGCGATGAGGTAGCAGCCCTTTGTGTCGAAGGGGTGACAGCGCCCCATGTTTTCAGGGCTCGGGCGGGCGCTCGCCGTCCGAGACGGTGAGCGTCACGCGGTCGCCGGCGAACCACGTCGTGCCGAACTCGACCGGGGTGCCGGCGGCATCCTCGTTGACCGCGACGCTGCGCAGCAGGGGCGCGCCCTCCGCCACCCGGAGCTGCGCGGCCTGCGTGGCCGTGGCCGCGCGCGCGGTCACGCGCGTCGCGCGGCGCGTGTAGTCCGGCACCCCGGCGCGGGCGAGCGCCTCGGTCACCGAGGAGAGTTCGCGCAGCGCCGCCTCGAGCCCCGGCAGGCGCGCAGCGGGAAAGACGCTGCGAAACAGCGCAAGCGGCTGGTTGTCGGCGAGCGAGCGGCCCTCGCAGACGAGCGCCGGATCGCCCGGCGCGATGGCGAGCGCCGCCGCCTCGCGCGCATCGGCCGCCCGCGTCTCCAGCAGCGCGATCTCGCGCGCGGGCAGGCGGCCCGCGGCGGCGAGGTTGCGGTGAAACCGCGTGCGCCGGCCGATGGGGTACTCCGTCGGTGCGTGCTGCACGAAGACGCCCGCGCCGCGCCGCGCGTGCACCAGCCCGGCGTCGGCCAGCGCGGCGAGCGCACGGCGCACCGTATGGCGGTTCACCCCGAAGCGGGCGGCGAGCGCGGCCTCGCTCGGCAGGCGGTCGCCGGAGACGTAGCGTCCCTCGACGATATCCGCGGTCAGCGCGGTCTCGATGGCGGTCCAGAGTGGCGTGCGGGGCATGTCACGGAAACTTCACGGAGAACGGGATTGCGCGGCGGGGTCGTGTCGGGCTAATACATGTCTAGTTGTATAGAAATCGAGTCGACGGAGCAAGCGTGTGATGAGCGGCACGGACCAGGCGATCGGGACGCGGCCGGGGTGGATGGGCCTTCTGGCGCGCGCCCCGGTGGGGGAGCTTGCGCGCCTCTGGGACGATGCCGCGCTCGGCGATCCGGCGCATGACTGGCTCCGCCCGCCCGAGACCGGCGCCGCGATGGTACGCGGCCGCGCGGGCGCGAGCGGTGCGCCCTTCAACCTCGGCGAGATGACCGTGACGCGCTGCGCGCTGCGCCTCGCCGACGGGCGCGAAGGGCACGCGCATGTGCAGGGGCGGGACAAGGCGCACGCCCGCCGTGCCGCGCTCGCGGACGCGCTGATGCAGGGGCCGGAGGCCGACGCCGTGCGCGATCGCGTCCTCGCCCCGCTGGCCGAGGCGGAGGCCGCGCGCCGCGCTGGTCGCGCACGGCGCGCGGCGGCGACCAAGGTCGATTTCTTCACCATGGCGCGGGGAGAGGACTGATGGCGGCGGTTCCGGGCGGCTTCGCCGATCCCCCGATCGAGGCGGCGGCCGCGTTCCGCGCCGCGATGTCGGCGATGGCGCGCCCCGGCCGGATCGAGCAGGTGGGCGGCGTCGCGCCGCCCGCGCCGCTCTCGGTCGCGGCGGGGGTGCTGGTGCTCACGCTCTGCGACGCGGACACGCCGCTGCACCTCGCCGGCCGGGCCGACAGCGAGGCGGTGCGCGCCTGGGTCGCGTTCCACACCGGTGCGCCGCTCGTCACGCGCGGCGCGGCCGCCTTCGCGCTGGGCGACTGGGACGCGCTCCTGCCGCTGGAGAGCTACCCGCAGGGCGTGCCGGAGTATCCCGACCGCTCCGCGACCCTGATCGTCGAGACGGAGCGGCTGGCGGCCGAGGGCGCGCGCCTCGCGGGGCCGGGCATCGAGACGGAGGCGCGGCTCGATCTGCCGGATCCGGAGGCGGTACGCGCCAACCACGCGGCCTTTCCGCTGGGGCTCGATTTCTTCTTCACCTGCGGCGATCGCCTCGCGGCGCTGCCGCGTTCGACACGGGTGCTCTGATGTATGTCGCGGTCAAGGGCGGCGAGCGGGCGATCGACAATGCCCATGCCTGGCTCGCCGAGGCGCGGCGGGGCGATACCTCCGTCGCCGATCTGACGCTCGCGCAGATCCGCGAGCAGCTCGCGCTCGCGGTGAACCGGGTCATGGCGGAGGGGGCGCTTTACGACGCGGACCTCGCCGCGCTCGCGATCAAGCAGGCGCGCGGCGACATGATCGAGGCGATCTTCCTCATCCGCGCCTACAAGACCACGCTGCCGCGGCTGGGCTATTCGCGCCCGGTGGAGACCGGCGCGATGCGGGTGATCCGCCGCGTCTCGGCCACCTTCAAGGACGTGCCGGGCGGGCAGATCCTCGGGCCGACCTTCGACTACACGCACCGCCTTCTCGACTTCGCGCTCGCCGCCGAGGGCGAGACGCCGGTGGCGCCCGAGGCGGAGGCGGCGCAGGCGCCGGCGCCGCACGTGCTCGGCTATCTCGACCGGGAGGGCGTGATCCAGCCGGAGGCCGAGGGCGCCGAAACGCCGGGCGACCTGACCCGCGCGCCGCTGGAGCTGCCGGCCGACCGGGCGTTGCGGCTGCAGGCGCTCGCGCGCGGCGACGAGGGCTTCCTGCTGAGCCTCGCCTACTCCTCGCAGCGGGGCTACGGCCGCAACCACCCCTTCGTCGGCGAGCTCCGCATCGGCGCGGTGGCGGTGGAGCTCGACATCCCCGAGCTCGGCTTCGCCGTCGAGATCGGCGAGATCGAGCTCACCGAATGCGAGACGGTCAACCAGTTCACCGGGTCGAAGACCGAGCCCGCGCAATTCACCCGCGGCTACGGCCTCGTCTTCGGGCAGTGCGAGCGCAAGGCGATCGCCATGGCGCTCGTGGACCGCGCGCTGCGCTGGCAGGAACTCGGCGAGGAGGACACCGGCGCGCCGGTGCAGGACGAGGAGTTCGTCCTCTCGCACGCCGACAACATCCAGGCGACGGGGTTCCTGGAGCACATCAAGCTGCCCCACTACGTCGATTTCCAGTCCGAACTGGAACTCGTCCGCCGCCTGCGCCGGGAGGCGTCCGCGGCCCCCGGGACGGAGGCCGCGGAATGAGGTCAGCCTCGATCCCGGTCCGGACCCTCGGCCCGGAGACGGCGCAGCCGCAGCGCGGCGGCCGCGACGAGCGCGAAGCCCGCGGCGAGGCCGAGCGGCCCCGCGAACATGTTGGCGACGATATCCATCGTGTCGTCCCTTTCCGTTCAGGGTGGGTTCGTGGGAGCACCCTGGCGGGGAAATCCGGCCATTTCGTGGCCGATCGCCGGCGGGCGACAGGGTGTTGCCGTAGCGGCACAGGCGATCCGGGCACAGGCGATCCGGGCACAGGGGGCGCATCGTGAGCGACTACAACTTCGCCTATCTCGACGAGCCGACGAAGCGGATGATCCGCCGCGCGATCCTCAAGGGGCTGGCGATCCCCGGCTATCAGGTGCCCTTCGCCAGCCGCGAGATGCCGATGCCCTACGGCTGGGGCACCGGCGGCGTGCAGGTGACCGCGGCGACGCTGACGCCCGGGGATACGCTCAAGGTGATCGACCAGGGCGCCGACGACACGACGAACGCGGTCTCGATCCGCCGCTTCTTCCAGCGCGTCGCCGGGGTGGCCACGACCGAGCGCACGGCCGAGGCGACGGTGATCCAGACCCGCCACCGCGTGCCCGAGACGCCGCTCACCGAGGACCAGATCCTCGTCTACCAGGTGCCCATCCCGGAGCCGCTGCGCTTTCTGGAGCCCTCGGAGGTGGAGACGCGCAAGATGCACGCGCTCGAGGATTACGGGCTGATGCACGTCAAGCTCTACGAGGATATCGCGCGCCACGGCGAGATCGCGACCTCCTACGCCTACCCGGCGCGGGCCGAGGGGCGCTACGTGATGGATCCCTCGCCGATCCCGAAGTTCGACAACCCCAAGCTCGAGAGCCCGGCGATCCAGCTCTTCGGCGCCGGGCGCGAACAGCGCATCTACGCCCTGCCGCCCTGGACGCGGGTGGAGAGCCTCGACTTCGAGGATCACCCCTTCGACCCCTCGAAGGCGGAGCATCCCTGCGCGCTCTGCGGGGCGCGCGACAGCTATCTCGACGAGGTGATCGTCGACGACGCGGGCGGGCGGATGTTCGTCTGCTCGGACACCGACTACTGCGCCGGCCGCCGCGCGGCCGGCCACCGGGGCACGGAGGCGGCGGCATGAGCGACGGAAAATCCTTGCAAGGATTTTCCCAAGGCCTTTGCAAAGGCCTTGGGCCCGGCGGCCCCCTTCTGTCGGTCGAGGGGGTGACGAAGCACTACGGGGCCCGCCTCGGCTGTGCCGAGGTCGGCTTCGATCTCTGGCCCGGCGAGGTCATGGGGATCGTCGGCGAGTCCGGCTCGGGCAAGTCCACCCTGCTCGGCTGCCTCTCGGGGCAGATCGCGCCGGACGCGGGGCGCGTGCTCTACGAGATGGAGGGCGGGCTCACCGATACGGCGGCGCTGGGCGAGGGGGCGCGGCGGCGGCTGATGCGCACCGACTGGGCCTTCGTCCACCAGAACCCGCGCGACGGGCTCAGGATGGGCGTCTCCGCCGGCGGCAACGTGGGCGAGCGGCTGATGGGCACCGGCGCGCGGCACTACGGGCGCATCCGCGCCGCCGCCCTCGACTGGCTCGGCCGGGTGGAGATCGCCGCCGACCGGATCGACGACCGCCCCTCGGCCTTCTCGGGCGGCATGCAGCAGCGGCTTCAGATCGCGCGGACGCTGGTGACCGGCCCGCGGCTCGTCTTCATGGACGAGCCCACCGGCGGGCTCGACGTGAGCGTGCAGGCGCGGCTTCTGGACCTCCTGCGCGGGCTGGTGCGCGAGATGGGGCTGTCGGTGATCATCGTCACCCACGACCTCGCCGTGGTGCGGCTGCTCGCCGACCGGCTGATGGTGATGCAGGGCGGGCACGTGGTCGAACAGGGGCTCACCGACCAGGTGCTCGACGATCCGCAGCACGCCTACACGCAGCTTCTCGTCGCCTCGGTGCTGCAGGCATGATCCGCGCCTGTCATCTGTCGGACGGCGGGCTGGCCGAGGCGGGGGGCGTCCGGACGCCCGGCCTGCACGGCCGCGACGGCATGGGCAAGAGCGCGCTGCGCGACCTGCGCCCCATCGCCGGGCCGGCGGGTTTCCTGCAGCAGAAGACGGGCATGCCGCGCGACGCGACGCGCGGATTCATCAACATCGCGCAGGCGGCGATCATCAAGATCTTCTCGGTGGTCGCCGTGCTCGTCCTGCCGCCGACGCTGATCGCCTCGATCCACGGCAGGACCTTCGCCGTGATGCCGGAGCTCGGCTGGCGCTTCGGTTATCCGGCGGCGCTCGGGCTGATGGTGGCCGCGGCGGTGGCGGCGCGCGTGATCTTCCGACGCAAGGGGTGGGTCTGATGGCGGTGATCGAGATCGAGGGCGCGTCGAAGGATTTCACGCTCCACAACCAGGGCGGCGCGGCGATCCCGGTGATGGAGGGCGCGCGGCTCGACGTGGGGGCGGGGGAATGCGTCGCGCTCACCGGGGCGTCGGGCGCGGGCAAGTCGACGCTGATGCGCATGGTCTACGGCAACTACCTCGCCCGCGCGGGGCGGATCGAGGTCTGCGGCGTGGACGTGGCGCGGGCCGCGCCGCGCGAGATCCTGGCGCTGCGCCGCGACCGGCTGGGCTACGTCAGCCAGTTCCTGCGCGTCGTGCCGCGGGTGCCCACGCTCGAGGTGGTGGCCGAACCGCTCCTGCGCGTCGGCACCGAGCGCGACGCGGCGCTCGACCGGGCGCGCGGGCTGCTCGCCCGGCTCAACCTGCCCGAGCGGCTCTGGAGCCTCTCGCCCACGACCTTCTCGGGCGGAGAGCAGCAGCGCGTGAACATCGCGCGCGGCTTCGCGCATGCCTACCCTGCGCTTCTGCTCGACGAGCCGACGGCGAGCCTCGACGCCGGCAACCGCGAGGTGGTGCTGACGCTCGTCGAGGAGGCCAAGGCCCGCGGCGCCGCGATCCTCGGCATCTTCCACGACGAGGCGGCGCGCGCCCGCGTCTGCGACCGGGAGGTGGACGTCGGCGCCTTCACGCCGAGGGCCGCGGCGTGAGCGGGCGGCTGATCGCGGTGGTCGGCCCCTCGGGCGTGGGCAAGGACACGGTGATGGCCGAGATGGCCGCCCGCCGGCCCGGTCTGCACCTGGTGCGCCGCGCGATCACCCGCCCGGCGGCGGCGAGCGAGCCCTTCGAGCCGCTTTCCGAGGCGGCCTTCGCGCGCCGGGAGGCGGCGGGCGATTTCGCGCTCGCCTGGCGGGCGCACGGCCTCGCCTATGCGCTGCCGGTGCAGGAGGTCGCGGGCCTCGCCGAGGGGCGCGACGCGCTCGCCAACCTGTCGCGCCGGGCGCTCGGGGCGGCGGCGGCGCGCTTCCCGCGTCTCGTCATTCTCGCGCTGGAGGCGCCGGCGGAGGTGCTGGCCGCGCGCCTCGCCGG
>NZ_JAWLFS010000047.1:0-15331 GCF_041685465.1 Rhodosalinus sp.
GCGGTGCTCGACCGCTTCGTCGCCGCCACGCGGGAAGCCCCGGAGCGCGCCACGGTGGCGGAGCTCATGGCGGCAGCGGAGGCCGTCCTCGCCGAAGAGGTGCCCTGGGCCGCGACCCGGATGCAGTGGCGCGCGCGCCTCGCCCGCGTGGCGGACTGGGTTGTCGAGGGCGAGGCCGCGCGCCGCAAGCTGGCCGAGCCGGTGCTGCTTGAGGAGCGGGGGGAAGCCAGCCTGCCCGACCTCGGCGTGACGCTCAGGGGCAAGGCCGACCGCATCGACCGTGACGCGGCCGGGCGGCTGCACATCTACGACTACAAGACCGGCGACCCGCCGAGCCCGAAGCAGCAGCTTCACTTCGACAAGCAGCTCCTCCTGGAGGCAGCGATGGCCGAGCAGGGCGCCTTCGAGGCGCTCGGGCCCGCCCCGGTGGCGCGCGCGGTCTACATCGGTCTGGGGGCCAACCCGAAGGAAGTGCCCGCGCCGCTCGCCGAGGTGGCCGACGCGGACAAGGGCCTCGTCACCGCCGCGCAGGTCCGGGAGGAGTTCGCGCATCTCATGCGGCGCCACCTCGATCCCGGACAGGGCTTCACCGCGCGCCGGGCCATGGAGCGCGTGCAGTACGAGCACGGCTACGACCACCTCGCCCGCTTCGGCGAGTGGGAGGAGGCCGACCCCATCCATCCGGAGGACCTCGCATGACCCCCCGCGACGCGGCGAGCGAAGCGCAGGCGCAGGCGGCCGATCCGGGCGCCTCGGTCTGGGTCTCGGCGAACGCGGGCTCGGGAAAGACCAAGGTGCTCACCGACCGGGTGGCGCGGCTGCTGCTCGACGGCGTGCTGCCCGAGCACATCCTCTGCCTGACCTACACCAAGGCCGCGGCGAGCGAGATGCAGAACCGCCTTTTCGCGCGGCTCGGCGAATGGGCGATGCTGCCGGAGGACGAGTTGCGCGCGGCGCTCGCCGGACTCGGGCAGGAGCGGCCCGGCGGGGCGGACGACCTCGCCCGCGCGCGCACGCTCTTCGCCCGCGCGATCGAGGCGCCCGGCGGGCTGAAGATCATGACGATCCACGCCTTCTGCGCCGCGCTCCTGCGCCGCTTCCCGCTGGAGGCCGGCGTCAGCCCGGCCTTCACCGAGATGGAGGAGCGCGCGGGCGAACTCCTGACCGAGGAGATCGTGGAGGCGATGGCGCGCGGCGACGACGCGCACCTGCTCGCCGCCGTGACGGAGATCGCGCCCGATGCCGACCTCACCCGGCTCTGCCGCCGCATCCTCGACCGCCGCGCCGGGATCGTGCCGCCCCTCGACGCGGCGGGCGCGCGGGCGCTCTTCGGGCTGGCGGAGGATGACGACGCCGCGCGCGTGCAGGCCGACGTCTTTCTCGGCGGCGAGATGGAGCTCCTCGCCCGCCTCTGCCCGGTGCTGGAGACGGGCGGCGCAACCGACGCGAAGGCCGCGGCGAAGCTGCGCGCAGTTGGCGCGCCGGACCTCGCCGCGCTGCCGGTACTGGAGGGCGTGTTCCTGACCGGGGAGAGCGCGAAGGCGCCCTTCGCCGCCAAGATCGGCAGCTTCCCGACAAAGGACCTCCGCGAGGGGCCGCTCGCCGTTGAGATGCCCGCGCTCGAGGCGCTGATGCGCCGGGTGGAGGCCGCGCGGGAGCGCCGCCTTGCCCTCGCCGCCGCCGACGCCACCCTCGCCCTGCACGGCTTCGCGCGCGCCTTCCTCGCGCGGTACGAGCGCGAGAAGCAGCGCCGCGGCTGGCTCGACTTCGACGACCTGATCCGCCGCGCCGCGGAGCTTCTGCGCACGCCGGCGGTGGCGGACTGGGTGCTCTACAAGCTCGACGGCGGGATCGACCACATCCTCGTGGACGAAGCGCAGGACACGAGCCCCGAGCAATGGGCGGTGATCGAGCGCCTCGCGCGGGAGTTCACCTCGGGCGAGGGGGCGCGGGCGGAAGTGCCGCGCAGCCTCTTCGTGGTGGGCGACCGCAAGCAGTCGATCTATTCCTTCCAGGGTGCGGACCCGGACGCCTTCGCCCGGATGCAGTCGGATTTCGACACCCGCCTCGCGGACAGCGAGCGGCCGCTGCAATCGCTCGCGCTGCAGTATTCCTTCCGCTCCTCGCAGGCGGTGCTGCGCCTCGTGGACGCGACCTTCGACGGCCGCGCCGGGAGCGGCATGACGCCGGAAGAGCGCCACATCGCCTTCAAGGGCGAGATGCCGGGGCGCGTCGATCTCTGGCCCGTGGTGCCCAAGGCCGAGGCGGAGGAGCCCGCGCCGTGGTACGCCCCCCTCGACCGGCCGAGCGCGCAGAGCCCGGACATCCGCCTCGCCCGGCGGATCGCCGCGTGGCTGAAGGCGCAGATCGACGCGGGCACGCCGATCCCGGAGGACAAGGCCGACGGCGCGCCCTGGCCCATGCGGCCGATGCGGGCGGGCGACGTGCTGATCCTCGTGCAGCGGCGCTCGGATCTCTTCGCCGAGATCATCCGCGCCTGCAAGGCGGAGGGGCTGCCGGTGGCCGGCGCCGACCGGCTGAAGCTCGGCGCCGAACTCGCCGTGCGCGACCTCGGCGCGCTTCTTCAGGTGCTCGACCTGCCGGAGGACGACCTCTCGCTCGCCTGCGCGCTGCGCTCGCCGCTCTTCGGCTGGAGCGAACAGGCGCTCTTCGACCTCGCCCACGGGCGGGAGGATCGCTATCTCTGGCGCGCGCTCACGCGGCGGCGCGCGGAGTTCCCCGAGACCATGGCCGTCTTCGACGACCTGATGGCGCAGGCGGATTTCCTCCGGCCCTACGACCTTCTGGAGCGGGTGCTCATCCGCCACGACGGGCGGCGCAAGCTGATCGGGCGGCTGGGCGCGGAGGCCGCCGACGGCATCGACGCGCTGCTCGCGCAGGCGCTGGCGCAGGAACGCAGCGAGGTGCCCAGCCTCACCGGATTCCTGCGCTGGATGCAGGCCGACGATTCGGAGGTGAAGCGCCAGATGGATGCCGCCGGCGACCGCATCCGCGTGATGACGGTGCACGGCGCCAAGGGGCTGGAGGCGCCGGTGGTGATCCTGCCCGACTGCGCGCAGCGTCGGCTCCGCAGCCACGAGGACCGGCTGCCGATGGCGGGCGACCGCCCGATCTGGGCCGTGCCGAAGGCGGAGGAGCCCGAGACGCAGCGCGCCGCCCGCGCCGCCGCCGCCGAGGCCGAGCTGGCCGAGCGCGACCGGTTGCTCTACGTCGCCATGACCCGCGCCGAAAGCTGGCTGATCGTCGCCGCGGCGGGCGATCCGGGCAAGTCGGGCGAGGCCTGGCACGACATGGTGCGACGCGGCATGGAGGCCGAAGGCGCCGAGGAGCACCACTTCGGCTTCGAGGAGGGGCCGGGGCTCCGGCTGGAGCACGGCGACTGGACCGCCCCGGCGGAGCGCGGCGCGCCGGAGGCCGAGGGCGCGCCGGTCGCGGTGCCGGCGCACTTGTGCACCGAAGCGCCGGCGCCGATCCGGCCCGCGCCGACGCTCGCGCCCTCGGACCTCGGGGGCGCGAAGGCGCTGCCGGGCGACGCGGGCCTCGAGGAGGAGGCGGCGCTGCGCTACGGCACGCGGCTGCATCTCCTGCTGGAGCATCTGCCCGGCGCTCCGCGCGAGGGCCGCGCGGCGCTGGCGCAGGCGATCCTCGCCACGGGGCCGGAACCCGCGGCGGAGGCCGAGATCGCCGCGCTTCTGGCCGAGGCCGAGGGGGTGCTGGACGCACCGGCGCTGGCACCCCTCTTCGGGCCAGAGGCGCTCGCCGAGGTGCCGGTCTCGGCCGATCTGCCGGAGCTCGGCGGGCGGCGGGTGCATGGCACGATCGACCGGCTGCTCGTCGGGCCGGACCGCATCCTCGCCGTCGATTTCAAGACCAACCGCACCGTTCCCGCGACAGCGGGCGAAGTTCCCGAGGGGCTCCTGCGGCAGATGGGCGCCTACGCCGCCGCGCTCGGACGCATCTGGCCCGACCGGCGGGTGGAAACGGCGCTCCTCTGGACGCGCACCGCCACGCTCGCGCCGCTGCCGCACGCCCTCGTGAGCGCGGCGCTCGCCCGGGCGGCCCCGCCTTGACGCTCTGGCGGGGCGTCCATACCTTCGCCGTCCGAGATACTTCCCCTGGTCAGGAGACCCAGTCATGACAACCGTGCCCGTTACCGACGACACCTTCGACGCCGAAGTGCGTCAGTCCGACGTTCCCGTCGTCGTGGATTTCTGGGCCGAGTGGTGCGGCCCCTGCCGCCAGATCGGCCCCGCGCTCGAGGAGATCGCGACCGAGATGGGCGGCAAGATCAAGGTCGCCAAGGTGGACGTGGACCAGAACCCGAACACCGCCGCCTCGATGGGCGTGCGCGGGATTCCGGCGCTCTTCATCTTCAAGGACGGCGAGGTCGTCTCGAACCGCGCCGGCGCCGCGCCGAAGGCCGCGCTGCAGACCTGGATCGACTCCTCGATCTGATCCCGGCCGGCGCGCTCGCGCGCCGAGCCGACGCCCGAAGGAGGCGCGCATGTCCGACGGCCCCGGCTGGCACGGGACGACCATTCTCGCGGTGCGCCGCGGCGGCCGCGTGGTGATCGCGGGCGACGGGCAGGTGAGCCTCGGCGACACGGTCATCAAGGGCGGCGCGCGCAAGGTGCGCCGCCTGTCGCCCGGCGGACGCGACGTGGTCGCGGGCTTCGCCGGGTCCACCGCCGACGCCTTCACCCTGCTCGAACGCCTCGAGACGAAGCTGGAGGCGACGCCCGGCCAGTTGCAGCGCGCCTGCGTGGACCTCGCCAAGGACTGGCGTACCGACAAGTACCTTCAGAAGCTCGAGGCGATGCTGATCGTCTCGGACGGGACGCAGATGTACGTCGTCACAGGCGCGGGCGACGTGCTGGAACCCGAGCACGACGCCGCCGCCATCGGCTCGGGCGGGAACTACGCGCTCGCCGCGGCGCGCGGGCTGATGGAGACCGAGCTCGACGCCGAGACCATCGCGCGCCAGGCCATGGCCATCGCCGCCGATATCTGCGTCTATACCAACGGCCGGCTGACCGTGGAGACGATCGAGGCAGGCTGACGAGATTTTTCGTACGAAAAATCTCCTTCGGCCGATGGCGCCCTTCCGAAAATTCTTCGGACGAAGAATTTTCTCCGGGCGAGCGAAGGATGACCCCGAATGACCGACCTCACCCCCCGCGAAATCGTGAGCGAGCTCGACCGCTTCATCATCGGCCAGAAGGAGGCGAAGCGCGCCGTCGCGGTGGCGCTGCGCAACCGCTGGCGCCGCAAGCAGCTCGATCCGGGCCTGCGCGAGGAGGTCTACCCCAAGAACATCCTGATGATCGGCCCCACCGGCGTCGGCAAGACGGAGATCAGCCGCCGCCTGGCGAAGCTCGCCCGCGCGCCCTTCGTCAAGGTGGAGGCCACGAAGTTCACCGAGGTGGGCTACGTCGGCCGCGACGTGGAGCAGATCGTGCGCGACCTGATGGACACCGCGCTCGTCATGGTCCGCGAACAGATGCGCGCCGAAGTCGAGAGCGCCGCCCACGCCGCCGCCGAGAACCGCGTGATCGAGGCGCTCGCCGGCGAGCAGGCGCGCGAGGGCACGCGCGAGATGTTCCGCAAGAAGCTCCGCGCCGGGGAGCTCGACGACACGGAAATCGAGCTGGACCTCGCCGAGACATCCAATCCCTTCCCCGGGCTCGAGATTCCGGGGCAGCCCGGCGCCGGGGGCGCGATGGGGGGCGTCAACCTCGGCGATATCTTCGGCAAGGCCTTCGGGCCGCGCACCACCCGAAAGCGCATGACCGTCGCCGAGAGCTACCAGGCCCTCATCTCGGAAGAGGCCGACAAGCTCCTCGACGACGAGACGGTGACCGCCCAGGCCCGCGAGGCGGTCGAGGAGAACGGCATCGTCTTCCTCGACGAGATCGACAAGGTCTGCGCCAAGCAGGAGACGCGCAGCGGCGACGTCAGCCGCGAGGGCGTGCAGCGCGATCTTCTGCCGCTGATCGAGGGGACGACCGTCAGCACCAAGCACGGGGCGATCCGCACCGATCACATCCTCTTCATCGCCTCCGGGGCCTTCCACATCGCCAAGCCCTCGGACCTCCTGCCGGAGCTACAGGGCCGCTTGCCGATCCGGGTGACGCTGCGCGACCTGACCGAGGGGGATTTCGTCCGCATCCTGACCGAGACCGACAACGCGCTGACGCGCCAGTATACCGCGCTCTTGCAGACCGAAGAGGTCGCGGTGGACTTCACCGAGGACGGCATCGCGGCACTCGCCCGCATCGCCGCGGAGGTGAACGCCAGCGTCGAGAACATCGGCGCGCGGCGGCTCTACACGGTGATGGAACGCGTCTTCGAGGAGCTGTCGTTTACCGCGCCGGACAAGGCCGGCGACAGCGTCACGGTGGACGCCGCCTATGTCGAGGCCAACCTCGGCGAGCTCACGCGCTCCACGGACATGAGCCGCTACGTGCTCTGAGGCGTCCGCATCATGTCCATGATGCGGACGAGCTCGGCGGTGATGCCGGGCTCGCTCAGCGCATGGCCGGCGTTGCGCACGAGGCGCAGGTCCGCCTTCGGCCAGCGCTGCGCCAGTTCCCAGGCGCGGCGCGGCGGGCAGATCATGTCGTAGCGTCCCTGCACGATGTAGCCGGGGATGTCGCGGATCCGCTCCACCCGGTTCAGGATCTGCCCGTCCTCCTCGAGGAAGCCGAGGTGGCTGAAATAGTGATTCTCCAGCCGGGCGAAGGCGCGCGCGTAGTCGCCCGGCGCCTCGCCCCCGCCGCCGTGGCTCTGCACCGAGGCGAGCGCGTTCTCCCATGCGGTCCAGGCCCGCGCGAAGCGCGTCTCGGTCCGCACGTCTCCCGAGAAAAGCCGGCGGTGATAAGCCGCGATCAGGTCGTCGCGCTCGTCCTCCGGCACCAGCTCGACGAAGCGCGCCCAGGTCTCCGGCCAGAAGAGCGCCGCGCCGCCGCCGTAGAACCAGTCGAGCTCGGACCGAGTCATCAGGAAGACGCCCCGCAGCACCAGCGCGCGCACCGCCTCCGGATGGCTCTGCGCATAGACGAGCGCGAGCGTCGCGCCCCAGCTGCCGCCGAAGACGATCCAGCGGTCGATGTCGAGCACCATCCGAATGCGCTCGATGTCGGCGACGAGATCCCAGGTCGTGTTGTTCTCGACGCTCGCGTGCGGGCGCGAGCGCCCGCAGCCGCGCTGATCGAACAGGATGATCCGGTAGCGCGCCGGGTCGAAGTAGCGCCGCATCGCCGGGCTGCAGCCGCCGCCCGGCCCGCCATGCAGAACGACGACCGGGATGCCGTCGCGCGCGCCACATTGCTCGACGTAGAGGGAATGCCCCCCGGGCACCTCCAGCATCCGCTGGTCGAAGGGGTCGATCGGCGGGTAGAGGTGCGCGGGTGTGCGGTTTTGGCCCGAGAACTTGTCCATGCCGGCACTATATTGGGCTGAGGCGGCGGAAGACCATAGGAGATCACGATGCAGGCAGCCGAAACCAGCGTGGACGCGGAGGAGGTCGCCAAGTTCGAGGCGATGGCGGCGGAGTGGTGGGACCCGAACGGCAAGTTCAGGCCGCTGCACATGCTCAACCCCTGCCGGCTCGACTACATCACCGGGCAGATCGCGGCGGAGTTCGGGCGCGACCTCTCGGCCGAGGCGCCCTTCGCCGGGCTGCGCATCCTCGACATCGGCTGCGGCGGCGGGCTTCTCTGCGAGCCGATGGCGCGGCTCGGCGCCGACGTGGTGGGCGTGGACGCGGCGGAGCGCAACATCCCCGTGGCCGAGACCCACGCCGCGCAGTCGGGTCTCGAGATCGACTACCGGCACGGCACCGCCGAGGCGCTCGCCGTTGCGGGCGAGCGATTCGATGCCGTGCTGAACATGGAGGTGGTCGAGCACGTCGCCGATCCGCGCGCCTACATCGCCACCTGCGCGGAGCTCCTGAAACCCGGCGGGCTGATGATCTGCTCCACCATCAACCGCAACGCCAAGAGCTTCGCCATGGCGATCGTGGGCGCGGAATACGTCATGCGGTGGCTGCCCAAGGGCACGCACGAGTGGCGCAAGTTCATCACGCCGGACGAGCTGAGGCATCACATCGAGGAGGCGGGCCTCGCGGCGGTGGACGCCAAGGGATTCGTCTTCAACCCGGTCACCTGGTCCTGGAGTCTCTCGCCCCGCGATCTCAGCGTGAACTACGTCACCGCGAGCCGGAAACCCGCCTGACCTCGCCGCGAATTTTCGTACGAAAATTCGCGGCACGTGCGCACCTGTATCCGGAGAATTTTCGTACGAAAATTCTCCGTCACTCGGGCCCCTCCTCGAGCTTCAGCCGCAGGTCGCGCAGGATCGGCAGCACGGCACGCACCTTGTCCTCGCCAATCTCGCCGATGAGGTCCCGGACCATCGGCGTCACGGCGGCGAGCGCCTCGTCCCGCGCGCGCCGGCCTGCCGGACTGATGGCGACCATCTTGCGCCGCGCGTCATCCCAGTCGGGACGGATGTGGACGTGTCCCTGCGCCTCCAGCTTGCTCAGGGTGTTGGTCATCGCGCCGCGGGTGACGTGGAAGCTGCGCGCGAGCTGCGCGGGCGAGCGCTCCACCCCGAAGCGGGCGAGGTGATTGAGCACCGAGAAATGGCTGATCTCCATGCCGCGCGGGAGGTTGCGACTCAGCCGGTTCCGCACAAGCTGATCGGCGGTCAGGATCTCGCTGAAGAGCGTCACCGCCAGCGCATGCGTTGTCCTGTCCATCTCAGGGCTCGTCGAACTCCCGGTCGTGCTGCAGCGACGGAACCCGCGCGCGCGCCTCCGCGGCGGCCCCGCGGTCGAGCTCGGCGTAAAGCACGCCGGGCTCGGTGCCGGCTTCGGCCACCACCTCGCCCCAGGGGCTGACGACCATGCTGTGCCCCCAGGTCCGGCGCGCCTTGCCGCGTCGCGCCGTGTGGGTGCCGGTCTGCGCGGGCGCGAGCACCCAGGCCCCCGTTTCGATCGCGCGGGCGCGCAGGAGCGGGTGCCAGTGCGCCGCGCCGGTCGGCTGCGCGAAGGCCGAGGGCACGGTGAGGATCTCCGCCCCCGCCTGCGCGAGCGCGCGGTACAGATAGGGGAAGCGCAGGTCGTAGCAGATGCTGAGCCCGAGCACGCCGAACGGCGTCTCGGCCACCCGCGCGCGGCGGCCGGGGCGGAAGCCGGCCGATTCGCGATAGGTTTCCGCATCGCTGATCGCCACGTCGAACATGTGGATCTTGTCGTAGCGCGCGACGATCCGCCCCTCCGGCCCGATCAGGAAGGAGCGGTTGGCGAAGCGCCCGTCCGGATCATCCGTCGTCAACGCGAGCGAGCCGATCAGCAGCCAGACGCCCGCGCGCGCAGCCTCTTCGCGCAGGCCTGCGAGGACCGGATCGTTCGCCTCGTGCGTGAGCACGCTTTGCTGGTGCGTCCGGCTCGCCGAGACGCAGTTGGTCACCTCGGGCGTCAGGACGAAGCCCGCGCCCTCTGCCGCCGCCTCGCGCAACATGCCCCGGACGACGGAGAGGTTGTCCTCCGGATCGTCGGACGAGGTCAGCTGCAGCAGCGCGGCGCGCATCACGCGGCGAGCATCGGGTCGAGCTTGCCGGCCCGGTCGAGCGCGTAGAGCTCGTCGCAGCCCCCGATGTGTTCCTCGTCGATGAAGATCTGCGGCACCGTGCGACTGCCCTGCGCGCGCTGGATCATCTCGGGCTTGCGGTCGGGGGCGGCCCAGATGTCGATCTCCTCGTAAGTGACGCCCTTCTTCGCGAGGAGCCGCTTGGCGGCGGTGCAGAAGCCGCAGAGCGGCGAGGTATAGATCACGACGGGTTTCGGTGCGGTCTGGTTCAAGGTGCGGCCTCCTTAGATCTGTCTCCGGCAAATCTAAGCATCCCGGACCGCACGCGCCAGAACAACGACGCGAGTCTCGCCGGCGCCGGCGGCAGCGAGCGCCCGCGCGGCGGACTCCAGCGTGGCGCCGGTGGTCATCACATCGTCCACCAGCAGCACCGGGCGTCCCGTCACCCGCACCACCCGGCGCGGCGCGACCCGGAGCGCGCCATCGAGCGTGGCGGCCCGCGCCGCGCGGTCCTGGCCACCCAGTGCGGCGGTGGGGCGCACCCGCTCCAGCAGGTCGGGCGCATGGACGAGGCCCAGCGCCCGGGCGAGCGGCGCGGCGAGAAGCGCCGACTGGTTGAAGCGCCGCGCCACCAGACGCCGCCAGTGCAACGGCACGGGCACGACGAGCGCGCCGTCGAGCGCCATGGGCGCCGCCGCCCGTGCCATCCAGTCCGCGGCCGGAACCGCGATATCCCCACGGTCGGCATGTTTCAGTCCGAGCACCAGCCTGCGCCCCGCGTCGCGGTAGAGCAGCGCCGCGCGCCCCTGCGCCCAGGGCCGGGGATGGGCGAGGCAGCCGTCGCAGTGCACCGGCTCGCCCGGATCGTCGCCGGGCAGCGGCGCGCCGCAGGCGTCGCAGACGAGGCCGCCGATGAACGGCGTCTCGCGCCAGCAGACAGGGCAGAGCCCGAAGTCGCGGTCCACCGGGCCGCCGCAGGCGAGGCAACGCGGCGGATAGACAAGCCGCACGGCCGTTTGAAGCCCGCGCGCCCAGACACTATCTGTCCTGTCCATGGAGACGCCCGCCCTCACCGATCGCACAGCCCTCGCCCGGAACCGGACGCGCGCCGCCCGCGCGCCGGTCACCTTCCTGCACGAGGTCGCGCGCGACGACCTGGAGGATCGGCTCTCCATGGTTAACAGGCGCTTTACATCGCCTGCCGTGGTCAGCCCGCGTCCCGAGGTCTGGGACGGCTGGTTGCCGGGCGCCCTGCATGTCATGCCGTCCGAGATCCTGCCGCTGGAGGCCGAGGCACATGATCTGGTCGTGCACGCGATGGACCTGCACTGGGCGGACGACCCGGTGGGCCAGCTCATTCAGTGCCGTCGCGCGCTCCGGCCGGACGGGCTCTTCCTCGGGATTCTCTTCGGTGGCCGCAGCCTGCAGGAATTGCGCGTCGCGCTCGCGGAGGCCGAGAGCGAGGTGACCGGCGGGCTCAGCCCGCGGGTGGCGCCGATGGGCGAGGTCCGCGATCTGGGCGCGCTCCTGCAACGCGCCGGCTTCGCGCTGCCGGTGGCTGACAGCGTGTCGCTGACAGTGCGCTACGAGAGCGCGCTGCACCTGATGCGCGAGCTGCGCGGCATGGGCGAGGCGAACGCCCTCGCCGGCCGGCTGCGGCGCCCGACGCGGCGCGCTGTGTTCCTGCGCGCGGCGGAGATCTATGCCGAAACGGCCGCGCACCCGGAGGGCGGCATCGCGGCGACGGCGGACTTCGTGGTGCTCACCGGGTGGGCACCGGACGAAAGCCAGCCCAAGCCCATGCGCCCCGGAACCGCGACGCATCGCCTCGCCGATGCCCTCGGGACGCGGGAAACGCCTCTCGAAGATTGACGTATCGTGGAAATCACATATTTCCACGATGAACCTGCCGAGAATACGGATTGTCCCATGCTCGACGCCAGCAAAGTTGCGACCTGCCCCGTCCACGCCCCCGCGGACCATCCGAAGCTGCCGCCGGAGCGTGTGGGCGTGCTGATCGCCAACCTCGGCACGCCGGACAACTACGACTACTGGTCAATGCGGCGGTACCTGAACGAGTTCCTCTCGGACCGCCGTGTGATCGACTATGCGCCGTGGAAGTGGCAGCCGCTGCTCCAGCTCATCATCCTGAGCAAGCGGCCCTTCTCCTCGGGCGAGGCCTACAAGTCCATCTGGAACGAGGAGCTGGGCGAAAGCCCTCTGATGACGATCACCAAGGCGCAGACCGAGGCGCTCGCCAATACGATGAAGGAGCGGTACGGCGATCAGGTGATGGTCGATTACTGCATGCGCTACGGCAATCCCTCCACGCAGTCCAAGGTGGACGCGATGGTCGAGGCCGGCTGCACGCGAATCCTCTTCTTCCCGCTCTACCCGCACTACGCCGGCGCCACCTCGGCAACCGCCAACGATCAGTTCTTCCGCGCGCTGATGAAACAGAAATGGCAGCCGACGGCGCGCACGGTCGAGCCCTACTTCGAGCATCCGCTCTACATCGAGGCGCTCGCGCAATCGGTGGAACGCGCCTACGGCGAGCTGGAGAACCGGCCGGACATCCTCGTGTGTTCGTACCACGGGATGCCGCAGCGCTACCTCACCGAAGGCGACCCCTACCACTGCCACTGCCAGAAGACGACGCGCCTCCTGAAGGAGCGGCTCGGCTGGCAGGATACCGAGATCACCACTACCTTCCAGTCCGTGTTCGGCCCGGAGGAGTGGCTGCGCCCCTACACCGTGGAAGAGGTCGCGCGGCTGGCCTCGGAAGAGGGCAAGAAGCGCATCGCCGTGATCGCCCCGGCCTTCTCGGCCGACTGCATCGAGACGCTCGAGGAGATCAACGAGGAGATCAAGGAGAGCTTCGAGGAGGCCGGCGGCCGCGAGTTCACCTATATCCCCTGCCTCAACGACGATCCCGCGCATATCGAGGCGCTCTCGTCGGTGATCGACGAGAACCTCAAGGGCTGGCTCGACTGAGAGCCGGCCCGATCAGGCGCGGCACACATGAAAAGGGCGGCGCCGAGGCGCCGCCCTTCGTCGTTCCGGGATCGGGATGCGATCAGTCGGCGGCAGCAGCAGCCACGACCGCGATGATCAGCAGCGGCACGATGATGCCGGCCGCGGTGGAGGCCTGCTCGGTCTCTTCGACGATGACCGGCGGCTCCATTTCGATTTCCTGCTTCGGCCCGGTATGCTCTCCGGCGAAGGCGGGCGCCGCGAAGGCCGAGACGGCGGCGGCGAGAACGAGCTTTTTCATGTTGTCCTCCAGTGACACGCGTGCCGGGTGTCCGGCATGTCCGCGACCGGCGCGGGGCCGATCGCTTGCACCGCCGTCTAAGCAGCCTTGCATCGAAAGTGCAAATCCGCGTCAATCGTGAAAGGCACTGACGGGCGCACTGTGGTCAAATCAGCAACACCTGTGTCCCGACCTCCGCGAGTTCGAACAGCTCCTCGATGTGGCGATTGTAAAGGCCGATGCAGCCGTTCGAGGATCGCCGCCCGATCTTGCGCGTGTCGTGCGTGCCATGGATGCGGTAATAGGTCCACGACAGGTGCAGCGCGCGGGTTCCCATCGGGTTGTCCGGCCCCGGCGGCACGTAATCCGGCCACTCGGGGTTGCGCTCCTTCATCGAGGGCGTCGGCCGCCAGTCGGGTTCGGGATCCTTGAGGGTCACGCGCGTGCGGCCCCGGCGCGTCAGCTCTTCGCTCAGCGGCACGGAGGTGGGATAAAGGCGGTACGTGCGCTCGTCCTCGCTCCAGTAATGCAGCGCGCGCGACGTGGTATCGACGAGGATCGCACCCTTGGCCAGGTCGCTGAAATAAGGTTGCCAGTCGAGCGAGCGGAAGCTCGACAGGTTGCGGCGCACACCCTCCTGCGCCGGGTCGGTCTCGATCTCGGTGCTGCCGGGCATCTGTGACTGCTGCGCCACGGCCGGCGCGCCCAGCGCGGCCGCGGCCCCGGCGAGAAACGCGCGACGGTTGAAGGCCTGAACGATTCGCTTGCCGGACATCGGTTTTCACTCCGCAGACTTCGACTGTCGAAATATATGGCCGGGATGCCGCAACCGCAAATCAAACCACCGTCATCGGGGCCACACCCCGTTTGAAACCGGGGATGGCAGGGGGTAGAGCGGAAAGGTGCCAACCGCGGAGCGCCCGTGCCATGCTGCGACCCCTGATCCTGCTCGTCTCGCTGCTCGTGACACTGGCCGCCTGTGCGGCCCCCCCGACCGCGCCGCAGCTCGGCCCGGACGGCAAGCCGTTGCCACAACTCTACCGAATCACCACCGAGGACGAGCGGCGCATCCCGTTCGAGATGCTCGACTCCGTCAACGCCCTGCGCGACGCGAGGGGCGCACCGCCGGTCCGGCTCGACGAGGAACTCACCGCGGCGGCGGCGACGCATGCACGCGACATGTCGGTGCAGAACCGCCCGTGGCACTTCGGCTCCGACGGCTCGTCGCCGATAGAGCGGGTGCAGCGCGTGGGCTACGCGGGGCGGTTCCGCGGTGAAACGATCTCGGAGACCTACGAGACCGAGGTGGAGACCCTCGCCGCCTGGATGGACGAGGAGCCGACCCGCACCGTCATCCTCGACCCGCAGGCGGACGAGATGGGCATCGCCTGGCACCAGGAGCCGAACGGCAAGATCTGGTGGACGATGGTCTTCGGCGCCAGCGGCTCGGGCGAGGTCCCTCAGGGATAGATGCTGATCGCGGTGCCGTCACCGACCATCGCGTAGATCTCCTCCATCTCGCGGTTCGTCACCGCGATGCAGCCGGCGGTCCAGTCCCGCCCGTCGTCGCGGTAGTCGCGCGGCGTGCCGTGAATGAAGATGTCGCCCCCCGGGTCCACGCCCGCCTCCGAGGCCGCCATCCGCTCGTGCGGCTCGGGATAGGAGATGCCGAGCGAGAGGTGGAATTCGCTCTCGGGATTGCGCCGATCGATGAAATAGTGACCCTCCGGCGTGCGCCCATCCCCTTCGCGCTGCTTGTGACCGACGGGCGCGAAGCCGAGGCCGATGTCGTAGCTCTCCAGCACCTCGCCATGATGGAGGAGCAGCATCTTCCGCTCGCCCTTCAGCACGAGGATGCGCGTCACCTCGGGGCCGTCGTAGCTTCGGAACTTGCCCGCGCACCCCGCAAGCGCCGCCACCATGAGGAGGAGCGCCATCGCTCTCGCCAGACCTGCCATCCTTGTCCCTCGGAGGGGTTATCGTTGTGGCACGATGCTACACCGGATCACGGCACGGGCGTAGCTCTATCTGCGGTCAGGCGCCCTTGCGCCGCTCCGGCGCGGGCTCGTCGCCCTCGGACTCGCCGAGCCGCGCCTCGATCCGCGCGAGCCGCTCCAGCACCTCGTCGCGGTAGGCGTCGGTGCGCAGGCCTTCCTCCTCGTGGTGGGCGTCCTGCATCGAGTTCACGATGAGACCCACGAGCAGGTTCACCACCGCGAAGGTCGTCACGAGGATGAAGGGCACGAAGAAGGCCCAAGCGTAGGGATAGACCTCCATCACCGGGCGCACGATCCCCATCGACCAGCTTTCCAGCGTCATGATCTGGAAGAGGCTGTAGGCCGAATCGCCGAGCGTGCCGAACCACTGCGGGAAGGCATCGCCGAAGAGCTTCGTGGCCATCACCGCGCCGATGTAGAACACCAGCGTCATCAGCAGAAAGACGCTCCCCATCCCCGGGATCGCG
>NZ_JAWLFS010000271.1:0-3710 GCF_041685465.1 Rhodosalinus sp.
CTTCGCCGGTCGGCGGGGACTGGTAGGGCCGGAGGGAGTCGAACCCTCACGCCTTGCGGCTCCGCATTTTGAATGCGGTGCGTCTACCGTTCCGCCACGGCCCCGTTGGTCTGCCTCGTTGTCTACCTCGGAGGCGGGGCGGTGTCACCCGGTTCCCTGCACCGGCTCGCGCGCGCGATCGACAGCAGCACGCGCAGGCGCTGCGGTCAGTGCGCCTGCGGCCCGCGCTTGATCTCGCCGTGGTCGAGCACCGGCGCGGCGTCGAGATCGGCAGCGTTGAGCATCGAGGCCACGCGCTCCAGCGCGGCGACGATCATCGCCTGCTCCCAGTCCTCGAGCCCCTCGAAGGCGCGCACATACTGCTGCTGCAGCGCGTCGGGCGCGCGGCCCACCGCCTCCTGTCCGGCGTCGGTCAGCACGACGTTCGTCTGCCGGCGGTCGCGGCTGGAGCGTTCGCGGCGCAGCATGCCCTTGGCCGACAGCCGGTCGAGGAGGGTGGAGACCGTCGCCTGGCTCACCCCCATCTGCGCCGAGAGCTCCTTGGGCGTCACGCCGTCGCGCATGGCGACGATCTGAAGCACGCGCACCTGCACGGGCGTCAGGCCGGCGGTGCGTGCCAGTTCGCGCCCGTAAAGTTCCGTCGCGCGCAGGATGCGGCGCAACGCGATGAGGCTTTGATCCGTCCTGTCCAAGTCGGGCCCCGTGATGGCATCGAATGTCAGGCCCATAGGCATCCTTTCCGCGTGACCGCAAGAGACATTTAGTTAGCCTACTTAAAGAATGTGCCGGGAGAATCAAGCGGGGCGTTTGAAAAATTAAGCCCGACGTACGAATAAAATGCTGTAATGGAACGATAAACCTGTCAACAGAAGCTTATTTCGTTAGCCTAGTTGACCGATCGTCCGGGGTGTTTATATTGCAAGGCGAACAACCAAGGGAGCAGTTCCGTGTCGAACGTTCGCCAGATCGATCCTCAGGGGGGCGGCCGCATCCGCTTCCGCAAGCCGGAGCCGCAGGACGGCGCGGCGGTGTGGGAGCTTGTCGCGTCCTGCGCACCGCTCGACGAGAACTCGATGTACTGCAACCTGATCCAGTGCGATCACTTCCGCGACACCTGCATCCTCGCCGAGCGCGACGGGCAGGTCGTCGGCTGGATCTCCGGCTACCGGCTGCCCTACGACACGGAGACGCTTTTCGTGTGGCAGGTCGCCGTTTCCGACGCCGCGCGCGGCGAGGGGCTCGCCAAGCGGATGCTCGCCCGGCTGCTCGATCGCGACGAATGCGATGGCGTCACGCGCCTGCAGACGACGATCACGCGCGACAACGACGCGAGCTGGGGGCTCTTCAAGAGCTTCGCCCGCGCGCAGGAGGCGCAGCTGGATGCGCAGGCCCATTTCACCCGCGACACGCACTTCCGCGGGTATCACGCGACCGAGCACATGGTCACGATCAAGCTGCCGGAGGCCGAGAGCCGCGCCGCCTGAGCGCGCACTCGCCCGGCAGAGTCACCCAGACAGAAGGGTTTCCCATGAAAGATACCGCTTTCACCGACCACGCGGCCGGCGACACGGCCATTTTCGAGCGACGCGAATCGGAGGTGCGCAGCTACTGCCGCGGCTTCCCGGCCGTCTTCACCAGGGCGCAGGGCTCCACCCTGACCGACGCCGAGGGGCGGGAGTACACCGACTTCCTCGCCGGCTGCTCGTCGCTCAACTACGGCCACAACGACCCGGACATGAAGGCAGCGCTGCTCGCCCACATCACCGATGACGGCATCGCGCATGCCCTCGACATGTATTCCGCCGAGAAGGCCGCCTTCCTCGAGACCTTCGAGCGGCTGATCCTCAGCCCGCGCGGCTGGGATCACCGGGTGATGATGACCGGCCCCACCGGCACCAACGCCGTCGAGGCGGCGATCAAGCTCGCCCGCAAGGTGACGGGCCGGCGCAACGTCGTGGCCTTCACCAACGGCTTCCACGGCATGACGCTGGGCGCGCTCGCGCTGACCGGCAACGCCTCCAAGCGCGCCGGCGCAGGCACCGAGCTGAACGGCGTCACCCACATGCCCTACGACGGCGCGCTGGGCGCGGATGTCGACACGCTCGAGATCGTCGAGGCGATGATCGAGAACGGCTCCTCCGGCGTCGACAAGCCGGCGGCCTTCGTGGTCGAGCCCGTGCAGGGCGAGGGCGGGCTCAACGCCGCCTCGGACGCCTGGCTCAAGGGGCTCGACGCGCTCGCCAAGAAGCACGGCATCCTGATGATCGTGGACGACATCCAGGCGGGCATCGGCCGCGCGGGCGGCTTCTTCTCGATCGACGGGATGGGCATCGAGCCGGACATGGTGCCGCTGGCGAAGTCGCTTTCGGGCTTCGGCCTGCCCTTCGCCATGCTGCTCGTGAAGCCGGAGCTCGACATCTGGAAGCCGGCCGAGCACAACGGCACCTTCCGCGGCAACACCCACGCCTTCGTCACCGCGCGCGTCGCGCTGGAGAAGTTCTGGAGCGACGACGCCTTCCTGACCGAAGTTCAGGAGAAGGGCGAGCACCTGGAGGCCCGCCTCGACAGGATGCGGCGCCTGATCCCGGGCGCCCGGCTCAAGGGCCGCGGCATGATGCGCGGCATCGACGTGGGCGACGGCGAACTGGCCGAGGCCATCTGCGCGCGCTGCTTCGAGCAGGGCCTCATCATCGAGACCTCGGGCGCCGAGGACGAGGTGGTGAAGGTGCTCGCGCCGCTCACCACGCCCATGGAGCAATTCGATCGCGGTCTCGACATCCTCGAGGCGGCGGTCCGCGAGAAGACGGCCAAACCGATGGCCGCGGAGTAATCGTCATGATCGTCAGGGATTTCGAACAGCTCAAGACGTCCGACCGGACGGTGAGCGACGCAAACTGGACCAGCGTGCGCATGCTTCTGGCCGACGACGGGATGGGGTTCTCGTTCCACATCACCTTCCTCGACGCCGGCAGCGAGCACAGCTTCCACTACAAGCACCACTTCGAGAGTGTCTACTGCATGTCCGGCACCGGCTCGATCACCGACCTGGAGACCGGCGAGACGCACGAGATCCGGCCCGGCGTGATGTACGCGCTGGACAAGAACGACCGGCACACGGTGCGTGCCGATCCCGAGGCCGATCTGGTGATGGCCTGCGTGTTCAACCCGCCGGTCACCGGCAAGGAAGTGCACCGCGCCGACGGCTCCTATGCGCCGGCCGACGAGGGCGCTGACGCCTGAGCCGCGCGCCGCATGCAGATGAGACCGCCGCGCCCGATCCGGGCGCGGCCGGCAAGCAGGACAGACCGCAGCGCCCCCCGGGGCGCGGCGGGGAAAGGCAAAGCCCATGAGCGACAGTCGAACCCACACCGTCGAGAAGATCGGCGGCACCTCCATGAGCCGCTCGCGCGAGCTGCTCGACAGCCTCTTCCTGAACGGCGGCGGCGATCCCTACGGCCGCGTCTTCGTCGTCTCGGCCTATGGCGGGATCACCGACCTGCTGCTCGAGCACAAGAAGTCGGGCGAGCCGGGCGTCTATGCCCTCTTCGCCAATGCCGAGAACGATCAGGGGTGGTCGGACGCGCTGAACCGCGTGGCCGAGGCCATGAAGGAGGCGCATCGCGAGGTGCTGGACCACAACGCGGACATCCAGGAAGCGGACGACTTCGTGCGCGAGCGCCTCGAAGGCGCGCGCTCCTGCCTGATCGACC
>NZ_JAWLFS010000048.1:0-15315 GCF_041685465.1 Rhodosalinus sp.
ACGATCCAGTCGCAGCCCTTGCGCGCGCGCTTGGCGGTGGCGTTGGCGACGACGTCCTGCGTCTCGGCGGCGAAGCCCACGACAAGGGCCGGCCGCCCGTCCCCGCGCCCCGCGACACGGGCGAGGATGTCGGGGTTCTCCGCGAAGGCGAGGCGCGGCATCTCGCCGCCCGGCGTCTTCTTGAGCTTCTGCGCGGCCGCGTCCTCCACCCGCCAGTCGGCGACCGCCGCGGCGCAGACGGCGGCGTCGGCCGGCAGCGCGGCCTCGACCGCGGCGGCCATCTCCTCGGCGGTCTCGACGGGCACGACCTCCACGCCCTCCGGCGGCGGCACGGCGGCCGGCCCGGTGACGAAAACCACATGCGCCCCGAGCGCGGCGAGCGCGCGGGCGAGCGCGGTGCCCTGCACACCGGAAGAGCGATTGGCGATGTAGCGCACCGGGTCGATCGGCTCATGCGTGGGGCCGGAGGTGACCACGATCCGCCGCCCCGAGAGCGGCCCTTCGCCGAGCGCCGCCTCGATCGCGGCGAGGATCTCGCCCGGCTCGGCCATGCGGCCGGGGCCGTATTCGCCGCAGGCCATGTCGCCTTCTTCCGGCCCGACGAAGCGGAGGCCGTCGCCGCGCAGCGTGGCCGCGTTGCGACGGGTGGCGGGATGCTCCCACATCCGCACGTTCATCGCGGGCGCGACCAGCACCGGCGTGTCGGTGGCCAGCAGCAATGTCGAGGCGAGGTCGCCGGCCTGGCCCTGGGCCATCTTCGCCATCAGATCCGCCGTCGCCGGCGCCACAACGATCAGATCGGCCACCCGCGAAAGCTGGATATGGCCCATCTCCGCCTCGTCGGTGAGGTCGAAGAGCGCGCGATAGACCTTCTCCCCGGCGAGGGCGGAGACCGAGAGCGGCGTGACGAACTCCTCCGCTGCGCGGGTCATCACGGGCGTGACGCTGGCGCCGCGTTCGCGCAGACGCCGGATCAGGTCCAACGCCTTGAACGCGGCGATGCCGCCGCCGATGATCAAGAGGATTCGCCTGCTCGCCAGCATCGTCCGTCTCCTGCCACGCCGCCCTACCTAGCCCCGGACCACGGACAGAACAATGTCGCACCGCTCGATCGCGCTCAGCACGCATCTGCCGGCTTCGCCCGACGAGGTCTGGGAGTTCGCCATGCAGTCGGCGACGCTCCACCACGTCGCCGCGCCGCTCCTGCGGTTCGAGGCGGAGGGACCGCCCCTGCCCCGGCGCTGGCGCGAGGGGGCGTGGCGCGTCCAGTTGCGCGGGCCGCTCGGCCTGCCGCTCGGCTGGCAGGAGATCCGCGTGAGCTTCCCGGACGCCCCGCCGCCGCTGCTCCGGATCCGCGACGAGGGGTGCGGCGCGTTGACGCGCCGCTGGGACCACTTGATCGAGATCGCGCCGGACGGCGACGGCACTCGCTACACCGACACCGTCGAGATCGAGGCGGGCGCGCTCACGCCCCTCGTCGCTCTCGCTGCGCGGGGCCTTTATGCCCACCGTCAGCGGCGCTGGCGGCGCATGCTCAGTTCTGGAAGGCCGCGCAGGGATCCGGGCGCTCGGCCTCCGGCGTGACGAGCCAGAGGTCGTAGGGCGCCTCTTCCCCGGGCGCGCTTTCCAGCTGACCGATCGAGAGGACCGAGACGTCAGGCGCCGCATGGGCAAGCTTGTCCGGCACGCCCCAGTCGGTGCGCGCATGACCGTTTCCGGTGATCACGACGACCGGGCCGCCCGTCTCCTCGGACGCGGCGAGCGCTGCGCGGGCGAGGGCGGCATCGCGCACGCGCTGGGCGCGGACCATGCCGGGCATCATCTCCTCGGGCATGGCGTTGCAATGCGCCTCGGCCTGCATCTCTTCACGGCGGCCTTGCTGCGCCTCGGGCAGCGGCTGATCGAGGCCCCATCGCGCGGCGTCCACGGGCAGCTCGCCCTCGCCGCGCACGACGTCGCGCAGCGCGTCGCGCGGCACCGCGGCGCCGTGGACCTGCGCCTCCGGCGCGGCGGCGAAGATCGGCGCGTAAAGGCTGAAATCGGGCCAGCCGCTCTCGGCCCAGCCGAGCGCCTCGCCCAGCGCATCGGGCTCGGTCATGAGCTCGGGCGTGGCGCGTGCCGCCTGGTCCTCGGTCAGCATCTCGAAGACCAGCGCGGCAGGCGCGAGCGCCTCCACCGCGGCCGCCTGGTTGTCGTGGTGGTGCGGGTTGTCGTGCACCTCGCCGAGGATCACGACATCGGCCTCCGGAAGTGCGCCGAGCGCATCGCGGTCGATGCGCTCTGCCGTGGCGGGCGCGGCCGCGAGCACGGCCGCGGCGAGGGCGATCAGGGCCGTCTTCATGCGAGCAGCGCGTGCACCTCGCGCGACTGGGTCTCCAGCGTGCGCCGCATCTTCTGGAAGGCCGCCGCCTCGAGCTGGCGCACGCGCTCCTTCGAGAGACCGAGCTCGTCGCCGAGGCTTTCGAGCGTGCGGGGATCCTCGCGCAGCTTGCGCTCGCGCACGATGAAGCGCTCGCGCGCGTTCAGGACGTTCAGCGCCTCGACCAGCCATTGACGCAGCTGCTCCATGTCGTGGTCACGCTCGACCAGGTCGGAGGCCTGCACGCCCTCGTCCTCGAGCGTCTCGATCCACTCGCGCCCCTCGTCCTCGGCCGATTGCGTGGCGTTGAGCGAGAAGTCCGAGCCCGAGAGCCGGCCCTCCATCATCTCGACATCGGCGAGCGGCACGCCCACTTCGGTCGAGATCAGTTGGTGCAGCTGGTGGCGGTCGAGCTCCACGCCCTGCTGCGACGCCTCCCGCTCGAGCCGGGCCTGCACGCGGCGCATGTTGAAGAACAGCGACTTCTGGCTGGAGGTCGATCCGGTGCGCACCATCGACCAGTTGCGCATCACGTAGTCCTGGATCGAGGCCTTGATCCACCAGACCGCGTAGGTCGAGAAGCGCACGCCGCGGTCCGGGTCGAACTTGTCCGCCGCCTTCATCAGGCCGAGGCCCGCCTCCTGGATGAGGTCGTTCATCGGCGCGCCGTAGCGCTTGAACTTCGCCGCCATGGAAATGGCGAGGCGCATGTAGGCCGTGATGAGCCGGTGCAGCGCGGCTTCATCGCGGTGATCGCGCCAGGCGTAGGCAAGCTTGAGCTCGGTCTCGGCATCGAGAAGCTCCGCCTTCATGGCGTGACGCGACAGGCTGGTATCGGTTTGCGAATCGAGGGCCATGATCTCTCCGCTGTCTCGGTCGGCGCCAAGACGGCGCCTTTATAAACGATACGGCGGTCAGCGGGTTCCGGATCACTCGACCTGCACGCGATGACAGCCTGCCGCACCCTTACGCGGCGGCGCCAGCCCGTCGCGGCCATTGTATAGCGCGGTTTCCTTGACGCGACCTTGACGCGGCCCCGCGCGATCACGGTTTCGTCACCGCGCAGTCCGGGGCGTCGTTAACCCTTCGTGAACCATGCGCGGGCCAGGGTGGCGCGATCGTTTCTTCCGGGGTCGCGATGGTCGCACGCGCCTATACAGTGGCGTTCGAGGGCGTGGAGGCCCGCACCGTCGAAGTGCAATGCGCCGTCACTCCCGGCACGCCCGGGTTTTCCATCGTGGGGCTGCCCGACAAGGCGGTGAGCGAGGCGCGGGACCGCGTGCGCGGCGCATTGACCGCGCTTGCCATCGCGTTGCCCTCGAAGCGGATCACCGTGAACCTCGCGCCCGCCGACCTGCCGAAGGAGGGTTCGCATCTCGACCTGCCGATCGCGCTCGCGCTGCTCGCCGCGCTCGAGATCCTGCCGGCCGACGCGGCGGAGACGACCGTGGCGCTGGGCGAGCTTTCGCTCGACGGCACGCTGGCGCCGGTCGTCGGCGCGCTCCCGGCCGCCATGGCCGCGGCAGAGGCCGGGCGGGCGCTGCTCTGTCCGCGCGCCTCGGCCTCCGAGGCGGCCTGGGTCGGCGACACGCAGGTGATCGGCGCGACCGGCCTCGGCGAGGTGGTGCGCCACTACACCGGGCAGGCCCCCATCGCGCCGGCCGAGCCGGGCGAGGTCACGCGCGAGGTCGCGGCCCGCGACCTGCGCGACGTGAAGGGGCAGGAGCGCGCCAAGCGCGCGCTCGAGATCGCGGCGGCGGGGCGGCATCACCTGCTGATGGTCGGCACGCCGGGCTCCGGCAAGTCGATGCTCGCCGCGCGGATGCCCGGGCTGTTGCCGCCGCTCACGCCGGCCGAGGCGCTGGAGACCTCGATGATCCACTCGCTCGCCGGGCTCATGGACGAGGGCGGCATCAGCCGCACGCGCCCCTTCCGCGAGCCGCATCACACCGCCTCGATGGCCGCGATCGTGGGCGGCGGCAAGGGCGCGAAGCCGGGCGAGATCAGCCTCGCGCACAACGGCGTGCTCTTCCTCGACGAGCTGCCCGAGTTCCCGCGCGCCGTGCTCGAGACGCTGCGCCAGCCGATCGAGACGGGCGAGGTCATGGTCGCGCGCGCCAACGCGCATGTCCGCTACCCCTGCCGCTTCCTGCTGCTCGCGGCAGCGAACCCCTGCCGCTGCGGGTATCTCTCGGACGCGGCGCGCGCCTGCGCCCGCGCGCCCGGCTGCGGGGAGGAGTACCTCGGCCGCATCTCCGGCCCGCTGATGGACCGCTTCGACCTGCGGGTGGAGGTGCCGCCCGTGGCCTTCACCGATCTCGATCTGCCCGCGTCGGGCGAGAGCTCGACCGAGGTCGCCGCGCGCGTGGCCGCCGCCCGCGCGGCGCAGGAGGCACGCTTCGCCGGCCAGCCGGCGCTCCGACAGAATGCCGACGCCGAAGGCACCGCGCTCGCCGAAGCGGCGACACCGGACGCCGAGGGCCGCGAGGTGCTGACCCGCGTGGCCGAGCGCATCGGGCTCTCGGCGCGGGGCTATCACCGGGTGCTGCGCGTCGCGCGCACCATCGCCGATCTCGACGGGGCCGAGACGGTGCGTCGGCCGCATGTCGCCGAGGCGGTGAGCTATCGCCTCGTCTCGGCGAAGGCGCTCTGAACGAACCCGCCCGCGCGACGGAGCGCGTCGCGCGCCTCCGGCAGCCAGCCGTCGAGCATCTGCCAGACGTGCGGGGCGGCCTCCCACAGGTCGAGCGTCACGCGCCCGCCCGCGCCGCGCAGCTTCGTCGCCATGCGCTGCGCGTCGTCGCGCAGGATCTCGGTCCGGCCCGCCTGGATCAGAACGGGCGGCGGCGCGGGAAAGGGCGCGAAGAGCGGAGAGAGGCGCGGGTCGCGCCGGTCGGCCTCCGGCGCGACGATATCGACCAGTTCCTTGACACGGCTTGCCGGCAGGAGCGGGTCCGCCTGCGCGTTCCGAGCGAGCGACTCTCCCGAGAGCGTCAGGTCGGTCCAGGGCGAGAAGAGAACGGCCGCGCACGGCCGCTCCCCGGCGCGAAGCCGCGCGGAGAGGAGCGCGAGCGCGAGCCCGCCGCCCGCGCTGTCGCCGCCGAGCACGATGTCGCCGGGGCTGTAGCCGATCTGTCGCAGCCGGGCCCAGGCGGCCTCGGCATCCTGATAGGCCGCGGGAAACGGCGCCGCGGGGGCGAGGCGGTAGTCGGGCGCGCAGACCTCGACGCCCGCGCAGGCCGAGAGGCGCCCGAGCATCCCGCGGTGGGTGCGCGGGCTGCCCGCGACATAGGCGCCGCCGTGGAACCAGAGGAGCGCACGGCGCGGCGCGACCGGCCCCGCCGAGAGCCAGACGAGCGGCGGCGCGCCGTCGCGCCGGATCTCGCGCAGATGGGGCGGGCGGCGGAAGAGCGGCGCGATCCGTTCGAAGTCGCGCCGCGCCCGCTCGGGCGTGCCGGTGCGCGCGAGCGCGGGCTTGACGAGCGCGCGCAGCGCGAGGTTCGTGAGCGCGAGGCGTCGGCTCATCGCCCGGCGCGCCGCGCCTCGATCGCTTCCCAGACACGGGCGGCGACGTTCGCGCCGTCGAAGCGCTCGAGCTCCTGCAGCCCGGTGGGCGAGGTCACGTTGATCTCCGTGAGGCAATCGCCGATCACGTCGATCCCGACGAAGAGCTGCCCCTTGTCGCGCAGGCGCGGTCCGATCCGGTCGCAGATCTCGCGGTCGCGGTCGGTGAGCGCGGAAGGCTCGGCCCGGCCGCCCACGTGCATGTTCGAGCGCGTCTCGCCCGCCGCGGGCACGCGGTTGATCGCGCCGACCGGGGCGCCGTCCACGAGCAGCACGCGCTTGTCGCCCTGCCCCACCGCCGGCAGGAATTTCTGCACGATGAGCGGCTCGCGCGAGAAGCCGGTGAAAAGTTCGTGCAGCGCCGAGAGATTGCGGTCGTTCGCGTCGAGCCGGAAGACCCCGGCGCCGCCGTTGCCGTAGAGCGGCTTCAGGATGACGTCGCCGTGGCGCGCCTTGAAGGCGCGGATCGTGTCCAGATCGCGGGCGATGGTGGTGGGCGGCGTGAGCTCGGGGAAGTCGAGCACGAGAAGCTTTTCCGGAAAGTTGCGCACCCAGAAGGGATCGTTGACCACCAGCGTCGTCTCCGCGAGCCGCTGCAGCAGATGCGTCGTGGTGATGTAATGCATGTCGAAGGGCGGGTCCTGCCGGAGCCAGACCACGTCGAACTCCGCGAGATCGACATGCGTCTCCGCGCCCAACCGGGCGTGGTCGCCCGCGACCCGCTGCACGCGCAGCGGCCGGCCCCGCGCGGTGATCCGCCCCTCCTCGTAGGCGAGGTGATCCGGCGTGTAGTAGAAAAGCTCGTGTCCGCGCGCCTGAGCTTCCTCGGCGAGGCGAAAGGTTGTGTCGGCGTCGATGTCGATCGCGCCGATCGGATCCATCTGAATGGCGACCTTCATGGGCGTCTCCCGCGGTGAGCGCGCCCTTCATGGCGCAGCCCGGCGGCGGGCGCAATCGGCCCGCGCGGGCCTCACCAGTCGAGGCCGAAGGCGTTCTCGATCACGCGGACGTCGCCGCGGCCGTCCACGAGGGCCAGATCGAAGCGCATCTCGGACAGGAGCCCCGCCGGCTCGCCGCCCGCGAACTCCTCCGCAGCCGCGCACAGGCGATCCATCTGGCGCCGGCCGAGCCGCGCCGCTGCCGCGTCGAAACTCGCCGCCGCCTTGACCTCCACGAAGACGAGGCACGCACCCTCGCGGACGACGAGGTCGATCTCTCCTGCCGCGCCACGCCAGCGCCGCGCGGCCACCTGCCGGCCGGCGCGGGCGTAATGGCGCGCCACGCTCTCTTCCGCCGCATGCCCGGAGAGATAGGCCGTCCGCCCACGGCGCGCGCGATCTCCGCCTGCCGCGGGCCGCGTCCCGACCCCCTCAATCGTCGTCACCGTCATCCGCGCCCTCCTGCCGCGCCTGCGCCAGCGCCATCTGATACACCTTGCGCCGCGGCAGCCCGGTCGCCGCCGCGACCTCAGCCGCGGCATCGCGCACCGATCCCCCGTGCAACGCCTGCTCAAGAAGGCTCTCTACATCCGAATCGCTAACACTTTCCGAATCGCCGGGGCCGATCAGCGCCACGATCTCGCCCTTCGGCGTGGCCTCGGCGGCGAAGGCCTCGGCCAACTCGCCGAGCGCACCGCGGCGCACGGTCTCGAAACGCTTGGTCAGTTCCCGGCAGACGGCGGCGGGGCGGTCCGCTCCCAGCACCTCGGCCGCCGCGGCGAGCGTGGCCGCGAGCCGGCGCGGCGATTCGTAGAGCGCGAGCGTGCCGGGCACGCCGCGCAGCGCCTCGAGCGCGCGGCGCCGCGGACCCGCCGCCGACGGCAGGAACCCCGAGAAATGGACGGCATCCGTCGGCAGACCGCCCACCGCGAGCGCGGCGAGGAGCGCCGAGGCCCCGGGCACCGCCGTCACGCCGTGGCCCTCCGCCGCCGCCGCCTGCACCAGCGCGTAGCCCGGATCGGCCAGAAGCGGCGTGCCCGCCTCCGCGGCATAGGCCACGGAGCGCCCGTCGGCCAGCGCCGCGAGAAGCCGCGGCCGCATCGCCGGCCCGTTGTGGTCGTGATAGGCGAGCACGCGCCGCCCGGCGAGCGGGATGCCGTGGATCTGCATGAGCCGGCGCAGGCTCCGCGTGTCCTCGGCGGCGAGCACCTCGGCATCGCGCAGCACGTCGAGCGCGCGCAGCGTGATATCGCGCGCGTTGCCGATGGGCACCGAAACGAGGTAAAGCCCCGGTGCAAGTTCGGCATTGTCGGGATTCGGCACTGGACCCGCCTCGTCTCGTGGCTATGATCGGCCGCGACCACAGGCCGAAGGCCAAGAGGCGGGGGAGGCCCTGCCGCCGGCCCTGACCGAAGGAAGCGCCATGTTCGCCCGTTTCGCCCTGCCCCGCAAGCCGATCGCCCGTGCCTCCGCCATGCTTTCGCTCGTCGGGGCGCTGGCCGCCTGCGCCCCCGGCTCCGTCGACCTGCCCGAGGTGGGCGCGGCCCGGCCCGCGGATGCGGGGCGCGAGATTCCGGTGGCGCTGCTTCTGCCGCGAAGCGCCGAGGGGGCGGGGACGGTGGCGCGCGACCTCGAGAATGCCGCGCGCCTCGCGGTCTCGGACCTCGACGGGGTGGCGGTGGACCTGCGCGTCTACGACACCGCCGGCACGGAGGCCGGCGCGACCGAAGCCGCGCAACGCGCGGCGGACGCGGGCGCGGACATCATCCTCGGACCGCTCTTCGCGGATGCGGCCAACGCCGCCGCCGTCGCGGTCGCCGAGGACCGCCTGAACGTGTTGAGCTTCTCGAACAATACCGCCGTCGCCGGGGGGAACCTCTTCGTCCTCGGCCGAACCTTCGAGAACACCGCCGACCGGCTCGCAGGCCACGCCGCGCGGAACGGGCGGAACACTCTCGTGGTGGTGCACCCCGAGAATGCCGAGGGCCGGCTTGGCCGGCGGGCGATCGAGGCGGCGGCGGCGCGGCACGGTCTCGATGTGGCCGACGTCGTCTCCTTCCCGTTCAGCGAGGACGAGGCCGTCGAGGCGGCAGGGCGTGCCGTCGAGGCGGTCGAGGAGCGGGGGGCGGACTCGGTCTATCTGACCTCGACCGCGGCAGGTGCGCTGCCGCTTCTGGCGCAGCTCCTGCCCGAGCGCGGGCTCGACCCCGAGACAACGCAATACGTCGGCCTCGCACGCTGGGACGTGCCGGCACAGACGCGCAACCTGCCCGGGCTGCAGGGCGGATGGTTCGCCATGCCGGCCGAAGGCACCGATGAGGGGTTCCGCGCCCGCTACGCCGAGACCTACGACAGCCAGCCCCACCCGCTCGCCGGACTGGCCTACGACGGCATCGCCGCCATCGGCGCGCTCGCGGCGCAGGGCGAGCGTGACATGTTCGCCCGGCGCGCGCTGACACAGGCTGCCGGCTTCGAGGGCACCGGGGGCGCCTTCCGCCTGCGCCCGGACGGCACCAACGAGCGTGCACTGGCCGTGGCCACCATCCGCGACGGCGAGGTCGAGATCCTCGATCCGGCGCCGAGACGTTTCCCCGGTGCCGGATTCTGATCCCGTCCTCGCCGCCCCGGCCGGACCCGACGCCGGCCTGATCCGCCCGCCGGAGGAGATCTTCGACGCCGCGGCCTTCGCGCGCGACCTCGACGCGGCCGCGCAGGCAGCGCCCGACGCCGGGGCCCTGCGGCTCGAGGCGGTGCAACTCCTGCGCGCGGCGCGCGAGGCCGGCAACGCCGCCATCGCCGAGGCCTTCCGCGCGCATCCCTTCGAGGCGCGCGCCACGGTGCGCGCCTACGCCTGGCTCACCGACCGGCTCGTGCAGTCGGCCTGGACCGTCGCCACCGCGCGGCTGCATCCCTGCCCCACGCCGACCGAGGGGGAGCGCATCGCCATCCTCGCCGTCGGCGGATATGGCCGCGGCGAGATGGCGCCGCACTCGGACGTCGACCTGCTGTTCCTGTCGCCGTGGAAGATCACCCCCTGGGCCGAGAGCGTGACCGAATCGATGCTCTACATGCTCTGGGACCTGAAGCTGAAGGTGGGCCATGCCTCGCGCACGGTGAAGGACTGCCTGCGCCTCGGCGCGGAGGACATGACGATCCGCACCGCCCTTCTCGAACAGCGCCACCTCTGCGGCACGGCCGCGCTCTCGGCGGAGCTCGACGCGCGGCTGCGCACGGAGCTCTTCGAGGGCAGCGAGCGCGCGTTCATCGAGGCCAAGCTCGAGGAGCGCGACGCGCGCCACGTCAAGCGCGGCGCGCGCTACATGGTCGAACCCAACGTCAAGGAGGGCAAGGGCGGGCTGCGCGACCTGCAGTCGCTCTACTGGATCGCGAAATACGTCCACCACGTCGACAGCGCCGGGGCGCTCGTCGAGCTCGGCGTCTTCACCGCCGAGGAACACGACCGTTTCCGCCGGGCCGAGGCCTTCCTCTGGGCGGTACGCTGCCACATGCACCTGATCGCCGGGCGGGCGGTGGAGCAGCTCAGCTTCGACATGCAGGTGGAGGTGGCCGAGGCGATGGGCTACCGCGACAGCCGCGCGCGGCGCGGCGTCGAGCACTTCATGCAGGCCTATTTCCTGCATGCCACCGCGGTGGGCGACCTGACGCGCATCTTCCTCACCGCGCTCGAGGCCGACCACCGCAAGGGCGCACCGCTCCTGACGCGGCTCTTCCGGCGCACGCCGCGCGTGCGCAAGGGCTACGCGGTGGTGAACGGCCGTCTCGCCGTGGCCGACGAGGCGGCCTTCCTCGCCGACAAGCTCAACCTCCTGCGCCTCTTCGAGGAGGGGCTCAGGACCGGCCTCCTGATCCATCCCGACGCCATGCGCCTGGTGCGGTCGAACCTGCATCTCATCGACGAGGACGTGCGCAGGAGCCGCGAGGGGCAGCGCCTGTTCCTCGACCTCCTGCTCAGGCACGGCAATCCCGAGCGCGCGCTCAGGCGCATGAACGAGCTCGGCGCGCTCGCCGCCTTCCTGCCCGAGTTCGCGCCGGTCGTCGCGATGATGCAGTTCAACATGTACCATCACTACACGGTGGACGAACACACCATCCAGTGCATCGGGCAGCTCGCCCGGATCGAGCGCGGCGAGCTGGACGAAAGCCTTCCCGTCGCCTCGGGCATCCTGCAGAAGGGCGTGAACCGCCGCGTGCTCTACGTCGCGCTCCTCCTGCACGACATCGGCAAGGGCCGGGAGGAGGACCACTCGATCCTCGGCGCGCGCATCGCGCGCCGGGTCGCGCCGCGCCTCGGCCTGAAAAGGGGCGAGGCCGAGACGGTGGAATGGCTGGTGCGCCATCACCTCCTGATGTCCGACATGGCGCAGAAGCGCGACATCGCCGACCCGCGCACCGTGCGCGACTTCGCCAAGGCGGTGCGCACGACCGAGCGGCTCGACCTGCTCACGGTGCTCACCGTCTGCGACATCCGCGGCGTCGGCCCGGGCACCTGGAACAACTGGAAGGCCGCGCTCATCCGCGCGCTCTACCGCCAGACGCGGCGCGCGCTGGATAGCGGCCTCGAGGCCGTCACCCGCGAAAACCGCGAGGCCGAGGCGAAGAAGGCGCTGCGCGCCCGCCTCGCCGACTGGGACGCGGCCGCCGTCCGCCGCGAGCTCGGGCGCCATTATCCGGCCTACTGGCAGGGGCTGCACGTCACCGCGCACGAGGTCTTCGCGCGGCTCCTGCGCGACGTCGATGCGGGCGACATCCGCATCGACCTCCACCCCGACGAGGACCGCGACGCCACGCGCATCTGCTTCGCGCTCGCCGACCACCCCGGCATCTTCTCGCGCCTCGCCGGCGCGCTGGCGCTCGCGGGCGCGAACGTGGTCGACGCGCGCACCTATACCTCCAAGGACGGCTACGCCACGGCGGTCTTCTGGGTGCAGGACGCCGAGGGCGCGCCCTACGAGCGCGAACGCCTGCCGCGGCTCTCGGACACCATCGAGAAGACCCTCAAGGGAGAGGTCATCCCGCGCGAGGCGATCCGGCCCAAGGACAGGCTCAAGAAGCGCGAACGCGCCTTCCGCGTGCCCACCTCCATCACCTTCGACAACGACGGCTCGGACATCTATACCATCGTCGAGGTGGACACCCGCGACCGCCCCGGCCTCCTCTACGACCTGACGCGCGCGCTCGCCGACGCGCATGTCAACATCGCCTCGGCGGTGATCGCCACCTACGGCGAACAGGCGGTCGACAGCTTCTACGTCAAGGACATGTTCGGGCTGAAGTATCACTCCGCCGCCAAGCAGCGCGCGCTCGAGGCGAAGCTCCGCACCGCGATCGAGGCCGGCGCGGCGAGGGCGGAGGGATGACGCCCGCCCGGCCCATCATCTTGGCCGAAATACTCTCGGGGGGTGAATTGGCCGCCAGGCCAAGAGGGGGGCCGACGGCCCCCCTGCTCCCGGCCGCCGCGCGCGCGGCGGCCCCTTCTCCGGGCCCACACCCGCGATGAAGCCCATCCGCCTGATGGCGGGAGTGCTCACCGTCGGCGTCTGGACGCTGGCGAGCCGCGTGCTGGGCTTCGCGCGCGATGCCGCCATCCTCGCGCTTCTCGGCACGGGCCCGCTCTACGAGGCCTATGTCGTCGCCTTCCGCCTGCCCAACATGTTCCGCCGATTCTTCGCCGAGGGCGCCTTCAACACCGCCTTCGTGCCGATGTTCGCCAAGAAGCTCGAGGGCGGCGAGAATGCCGAGGCCTTCGCGCGGGAGGCCTTCGCGGGCCTCGCCGCCGTGCTCCTCGTGCTCACGCTTCTCGCGCAGCTCGCCATGCCGTGGCTGATCTACGCCATGGCGAGCGGCTTCGCGGGGGAGGAGGCCTTCGACCTCTCGGTCGAGTTCGGGCGCATCGCCTTTCCCTACATCCTCTTCATCTCGCTCGCCGCGCTCCTCTCGGGCGTGCTCAACGCCACCGGCCGCTTCGCCGCCGCCGCCGCCGCGCCGGTGCTGCTGAACGTGCTGCTGATCGGCGCGATCGCGGGGGCGCATCTCATGGGCGGCGACGTCGCCCGCGCGCTCGTCTGGGCGATCCCGGTCGCCGGCGTCGCGCAGCTCCTGCTCGTGGGCTGGGCGGCGCGGCGGGCGGGTTTCGCCATGCGCCTCCAGCGCCCGCGCCTCTCGCCCGAGCTCCGGCGGCTCGTGCGCGTCGCGGTACCCGCCGCGCTCGCCGGCGGGGTCGTGCAGATCAACCTCCTCGTGGGCCAGCAGGTGGCGAGCTACTTCGACCGCGCGGTGGGCTGGCTCTACGCCGCCGACCGGCTCTACCAGCTGCCGCTCGGCGTGGTCGGGATCGCCATCGGCATCGTGCTCCTGCCCGATCTCTCGCGCCGGCTGCGCGCGGGCGACGACGCGGGCGGTCGCGAGGCCTTCTCGCGCGCGGGCGAGATCGCGCTCGCGCTCACCATCCCCTGCGCAGTGGCGCTGGTGCTGATCCCGCTGCCCCTCGTCTCGGTCCTCTTCGAGCGCGGGCAGGCGACGGCGGACGACAGCGCGGCGATCGCCGTCGCGGTGGCGATCTACGGGCTCGGCCTGCCCGCCTTCGTGCTGCAGAAGATCCTGCAGCCCCTCTTCTTCGCGCGCGAGGACACGCGCACGCCCTTCCGCTACGCCGTCTGGGCGATGGTCGTGAACGCGCTGCTCGCCGTGGGCCTCGCGCCCCTTCTCGGCTGGATCGCCTCCGCGGTCGCCACCACGGCCGCCGGCTGGGCGCTCGCCGCGATGCTCGCCGTGGGCGGGCGGCGGCTCGGGCCGGTGGCGCGCTTCGACGATCGCTTCCGCGGACGTGTCTGGCGCATCCTCGCCGCCTCGGGCGTCATGGGCGTGGCGCTCTGGGGCCTGGAACTCGCCCTCGGGCCGGTCCTCGGCCTGGGCGGCTGGCGCTGGCTCGCCCTCGCCGCGCTGGTGGGCGGCGGCGCGGCGGTCTACTTCACCGCCGCCCATGTCCTCGGCGCGCTCCGCCTCGGGGAAGTGCGCACCGCGCTCCGCCGCGGCGGCTGAGCCTCAGTCGTGGCGCAGCCGCGCGCGCAACCGCGTCCAGCCGCCCGGGCTCACGAAGACCGACATCAGGAACCCCGTGGCGAAGCCCGCGACATCCGCCACCCAGTCCGGGCGCCCGCCGAAGAGCGCCCCGAAGACGAGCTGAATCCCGAGCAGCACACCGATGAGCATGAAGGCCCGCGCCTGCGTCTCGCCCATCGCGCCGAGCCGCACCCAGAGCAGGTAGGTGAAGGCCCCGATCAGCCCGTAGACGCCCGGAAACGCCCCGATCAGCCAGCCGGGCTCCGGCACCGCCAGGCCGAAGACCGCGGCGCCCGCGATGCCCGGCACCACGAAGACCGCGAGCGTGGCAAGCGCGCCGAAGACCTCGCCCACCATCTTGCCGAGGGCGAGCAGCATCACGCCCGCGAAGAGCGCATGGGTGAAACTGCCGTGCACGAACTGGTAGGTCACGAGGCGGCTCAGATGCTCGAGCGGCCAGCGCCCGGTCTCCACCATCCAGCCCAGGACCGCCCCGTTCATGCCGTAGGTCTCGATCGCCACCGCGCGCCAGCCGACGGCCCCCGGCCCGCCGAGAAGCCCGCGCGCGCCGAGCGAAAACGCCGCCTCCACCGCCACGATCAGCAGGAAAAGCGCCGCCACCACGGGGGGCAGCGGGTTCACCGGGGCCGGATCGCTCTCATCGGACATCGACTGGCCTCGCTCGCTTGACGCTCTCGGCCCCCGTGGGTAAGCGAGCCGCGTTCCGATGACCAGACGGAGTTTGCGGCGCATGTCCCAGGCCGACCCCCTCGCCGGCTTCACGCCGCGCGTCTTCTCGGGCGTCCAGCCCTCGGGCGGGCTCACGCTCGGCAACTACCTCGGCGCGATCAGGCGCTTCGTGGAGATGCAGGAGCAGGGGATCGAGACGATCTACTGCATGGTGGACCTGCACGCGATCACCGTCTGGCAGGACCCCGCGAAGCTCGCCCATGCCACGCGCGAGCTTTGCGCGGGCTTCATCGCCGCCGGCATCGACCCGGAAAGGTCCATCCTCTTCAACCAGAGCCGCGTGCCCGAGCACGCGCAGCTGGCCTGGATCTTCAACTGCGTCGCCCGCATGGGCTGGATGAAGCGCATGACGCAATGGAAGGACAAGGCCGGCAAGAACCAGGAGGAGGCGAGCCTCGGGCTCTTCGCCTACCCGGCGCTGATGGCGGCCGACATCCTCGTCTATCACGCCACGCATGTCCCCGTGGGCGCGGACCAGACGCAGCACCTCGAGCTCACCCGCGACATCGCCGCGAAGTTCAACCACGACTACGGCGTGGACTTCTTCCCGCTGACCGAGTCGGTGATCGAGGGCGCGGCGACGCGCGTGATGAGCCTGCGCGACGGGTCGAGGAAGATGTCGAA
>NZ_JAWLFS010000272.1:0-3703 GCF_041685465.1 Rhodosalinus sp.
TCCCGGTCGATGGACAGCATGTAGCCGCGCCGGGCGATGTTGCGCACGAGGAGTTCCGAGACCAGTTGATTGCCGAGCCCGTCGCGCAGGCGCTTGATGCGGGTGGCGCCGGCGGCCTCGTCGCAGAGCGCGGCGTCGCGGCCGGTGAGCACCGCCTCGAGTTCCGCGCCGCTCAGCACGTCGCCGTCGAGCCGCGCCTCGGCGAGGGCGGCGAGCGTTTCCATCCCGGCGTCGGTGAGCTTGAGCGCGATGTTGTTGAGGTAGACGGTGTTCTCCGCCCGGCTCAGGATCAGCGAGGTGACCTGGATGCCGGCGCGCTCGATCTGCGCCATGCGGCGGTCGAGCGCGAGCAGAAGGACGAGGAAGGCCACCGCCGCGAGGAGCATGGCGGCCGAGAAGACCAGAAGGACGAGGATCACCACCCGGTAGCCCGCGAGCGTCTCGGCGAAGGCGGTGCCGCTCTGCGCGAGGATCTCGAGGAGCTTCACCTCCGCCTGGCTGGTGAGGTCGTCGTTTTCCACGAAGATGCGCTCGACGCGGGCATCGAAGGCATCGGCGTCGGGGAGCGCCGCGAAAAGGAGCAGGGCCCCGCCGGCCAGGAGCGCCGCGATCGCGGCGAGCCCGGCCCGGACGAGGCGCGCGGCGGCGCGGCGCGTCTCAGTAACGGAGAAAGTAGGCGCCGGCATTCTCGCGTCGCTCCTCGAGCCCGTCCTCGCCGAAGACGGAGACCACGGTCAAGAGCCGCCAGCCTGCCGCCGCGAGGCGGGGGGCGAGCGCCTCGGCCGCGCGCGCGGGCGTGCACGGCGTGTCAGCGACGCGCGCGACGCCGTAGTGCAGCGCGAAGGGGTCGTCCTGCCGCGCCTTGTAGTCGGCGTAGCAGTCGGCCCCGGCGGTCCCTGCGGGTGCGGCGAGGGCGAGGGCGAGGAGGGCGGCGCGGATCATGCCGAGAAGACTGCGGCGAAGGCCGCTGTCTTGCAATGACGCGCACCGCCGCGGGCGAGGTTATCCGATGACGGGGGCGCGACATTGCCTGTCCGGGCCGGCACGGCGGAGCGTGGCGCCGTCGCCCCGTGCCGACCGGCCGGGGCGGGACAGCAAAGGAGATGCCCCATGATCAGGAAACCCCTCTGCCTCGCCCTCGCCGGGGCGCTCGCGCTCGTCGCGGCAGGCCCCGTGCCGGCCCGCGCGGCGAGCGAGCAGGACATCGCGCGCATGCTCGCCGGTCTGGCGGCGCTCGCCATCGTCGGCAAGGCGCTTTCGGACGCGACGGACGACGGCGCGCGCGACCGGCCGAAACGGGTGCAGCGCCCGCAGCACGACAAGACCGTGGCGCCGCGCTGCCTGCGCACCTTCGAGCGCCAGGACGGGTTGCGCCGCGTGGTGATGAAGCGCTGCACGCAGCGCAGCGTGGGCCGCCCTGACCTGTTGCCGAGGGAGTGCCTCGTCCGGGTGCGCACGGCCAACGGTCCGCGCCGGGCCTACGGCGGGCGCTGCATGCGCCAGCACGGCTATCGCCTCGGGGGGACCTGAGCCGGCGCGCGCCGCGACGTCGCGGTTGCGCCGGGCCGGCGGGCCGGGTTTGATGATGGCATGGACGCACCCGATCTCTGCCACGAGCGCGCGGCGGCGGCGCGCGGCGCGCGCCGGGTCGTCGGCGTGGACGAGGCCGGGCGCGGGCCGCTCGCCGGGCCGGTGACGGCGGCGGCGGTGCTGCTCGACCCGGCCTGCGTGCCCGAGGGCATCGCGGACTCCAAGCGGCTGACGGCGGCGCGGCGCGCGGCGCTCGCCGAGGCGCTCGCGGCCTGCGCGGTGGTCTCGGTGGTGCATGTGAGCGTCGAGGAGATCGACGCGCTCAACATCCTCGCCGCCTCGGAACTCGCCATGTGCCGGGCCGTCGCCGCGCTGCCCGAGCCGCCCGATCACGCGCTGATCGACGGCAACCGCGTGCCGCAGGGCCTGACCTGCGGGGCGGAGGCGATCGTGGCGGGCGACGCGCGGGTGCTCTCGATCGCCGCGGCCTCGATCGCGGCGAAGGTGGCGCGCGACGCGCTGATGACCGATCTCGCCGCCGCGCATCCCGGCTACGGCTGGGAGACGAACATGGGCTATTCGTCACGCCGCCATCTCGCGGCGCTCCAAGATCTCGGGGTGACCCCTCACCATAGGCGGTCCTTCGCGCCGGTGCACAAGATATTGTATCAAGGTCGAAGCGTAAGCCTCTGATTCGAAAAAACAAATTGACCTGATTCGCGCCTTCCCGCATGGTCGGACGCGAGGCAGGAGCGCGGCGAACCGCGCCGGACAGAGGCAGACGAGATGAAAGACATGGCGCGCGTGGCCGATGTGCCGCGCAACGAGATATTGCGCGGCGACAGTATCGAGGTGATGGCGGGGCTGCCCGAGGCGTCCGTCGACCTGATCTTCGCAGATCCGCCCTACAACCTTCAGCTCCGGGGCGATCTGCACCGGCCCGACAACTCGCGCGTGGACGCGGTGGACGACGCCTGGGACCGCTTCGACAGCTTCGCGGCCTACGATGCCTTCACGCGGGCCTGGCTCGCCGAGGCGCGGCGCGTGCTGAAGCCGGACGGCGCGATCTGGGCGATCGGCTCCTATCACAACGTGTTCCGCCTCGGGGCGGCGCTGCAGGACACGGGGTTCTGGATCCTGAACGACGTGGTCTGGCGCAAGTCCAACCCGATGCCCAACTTCCGCGGCCGGCGCTTCACCAACGCGCACGAGACGCTGATCTGGGCCACGCGGGAGGAGGGCGCGCGCTACACCTTCAATTACGAGGCGCTGAAGGCGCTCAACGACGGGGTGCAGATGCGCTCCGACTGGGTGATCCCGCTCTGCACCGGGCACGAGCGGCTGAAGGACTCGAACGGCGACAAGGCGCATCCGACGCAGAAGCCCGAGGCGCTGTTGCACCGGGTCATCCTGGGCTGCACGAAGCCGGGCGACCTGGTGCTCGATCCGTTCTTCGGGACCGGCACGACGGGCGCGGTCGCGCGGATGCTCGGGCGCGACTACATCGGCATCGAGCGGGACGAGGACTACATCGCGCTCGCCGAGCGGCGCCTCGCCGAGGTGCGTCCCTACGACCGTGCCGCGCTGGAGGTGAGCGCCTCGAAGCGCGCCGCGCCGCGGGTGCCCTTCGGGCAACTGGTCGAGCGCGGGATGCTCCGGCCGGGCGAGGTGCTGACCTCGGTCAACGGCAAGGCCGCGAAGGTGCGCGCCGACGGCACGCTGGTCGCCGACGGGGTGAACGGCTCCATCCACCAGGTGGGCGCGGCGCTGGAGGGGGCGCCGTCGTGCAACGGCTGGACCTACTGGTGCTTCCGCCGCGAGGGGCGCAGCGTGCCCATCGACGTGCTGCGCCAGCAGCTCCGCGCGGAGATGGAGGAGCGGCCGGGCTGAGCGGCCCTTTTCCTCGCCCGTGGCGCGCTATGTCCATTTGAAACGATGGAGGGCGCGATGGAGCGTATTCTGGTGATCGGCGCGAGCCGCGGCATCGGGCTCGAAGTGGTGCGGCAGGGCCTCGACCGGGGGCTCACGGTGCGTGCGATGGCGCGCAGCGCAGACTCGATGACGCAGGAGAGCCCGGCGCTCGACCGGTTCGCGGGCGACGCCACGGACCCGGCCGACCTCGCCCGCGCGCTCGAGGGGCAGGAGGCGGTGATCATGGCGCTCGGCGTGCCGC
>NZ_JAWLFS010000273.1:0-3699 GCF_041685465.1 Rhodosalinus sp.
TACCCGCACGGCGACTGGCGGATGTGGTATTTCCTGGCGCTGCTGGTCTTCTACCTCGCCTTCACCCGCGTCTCGGAAATCGTGCTGGAGCGGCTGACCCTGCGGCTCTCGCGCGGGCAGGCCACGGCGCAGGGCGCCGCGCAGCGGAGGGCGGGCGGATGAGCTGCCTCGAGACGATCGCGGATTATGCCCTGCGCTCCGTCGGCATCGGCGAGCGGCTCCTCCCGCGCGAGGATTTCACCCTCTGCCAGCAGTTCACGCTGATCGGCTCGGGGCTCATCTGGAACGTCTATTTCGCGGTCGTGGCGCTCGGCGCGGGGTTTTTGCTCGCCAATGCGGTGGCGCTCGGCAAGGCCGCGCGCTGGGGTCTCCTGCGCAAGCCCTCGGAATGGTTCATCTTCGTCTTCCGGGGCTCGCCGCTCTTCATCCAGTTCTTCTTCGCCTATTTCCTCTTTCTCTCGCTGAAGCCCGTGGCGCCGGTCTTCGACGCCTTCACGAGCGCATGGGCCGGCGCGACGATCGTGCTCTTCCTGAACACGGCCGCCTATTCGGGCGAGATCTTCTACGGCGCGCTGCGCACCATCCCGAAGGGCGAGCTGGAAGCGGCCGACGCCTACGGGCTCTCGGGCTGGCCGCGCTTCCGCCGGGTCGTCTGGCCCACGATGCTGCGCCTCGCCTGGCCGGCCTACACGAACGAGGCGATCTTCCTCTTCCACGCGACGACGCTCGTCTATTTCTCGGGCTTTCCGGCGTGGCAGCAGCGGGGCGACGCGCTCTATTACGCCAACTACTTCGCCGACAAGACCTTCAATCCCTTCGTGCCCTACCCGATCCTCGCGGGCTATTTCATCCTGCTGACGCTCGGCATCATCGCGCTCTTCGGCGCGATCAACACGCGTCTCAACCGCCACCTGCCGAAGGAGGCGCGCCGCCGCCTGCGGCTCAGGCTCAACGTGATCCGGTGACCCGATGCAACGCATGCGCTCCGTGAATGCTCCGATGCTCCTGATGGCCACGGCCGACGGGCTGCGCGGCGGCGGGGCCGGCGGCGGGGCGCCCGAGCTCGGCGAGGTGACGACGTTCCGTGCGGCGGCCTGCGACCTGAACGGGCAGATGCGGGGCAAGCGCCTGCCCGCCGCGGCGGCGCCCAAGCTCGGGGGCGCCGGGCTCCGGATGCCGCTTTCGGCGCTCAACGTGGACGTCTGGGGCAGCGACATCGAAGGCAGCCCGCTCGTCTTCGAGACCGGGGATCAGGACGGGGTGCTCTTCCCGACCGACCGCGGGCCGGTGCCGATGCCGTGGCTGGAGACCGCCTCGGCGCTGGTCCCGATGTGGATGTTCGACGAAGCCGGCACGCCCTTCGCGGGCGATCCGCGCCACGCCCTCGCCCGCGCGCTCGGCGCCTATACCGCGCGCGGCTGGCGGGTGCTCGCGGCGACGGAGATGGAGTTCACCCTCGTCGACGATTCGGGCGAGGCGCTGCGCCCGCCGGTGAACCCGCAGACCGGGCGCCGGCTGCAGGGGCACGCGATCCTCTCGATCCGCCAGCTCGACGCCTTCGACGCCTTCTTCACCGATCTCTACGCCGGCTGCGCGGCGATGGGGATCGCGGTCGACTCGGCGATCTCGGAATCCGGCCTCGGCCAGTTCGAGGTCACCCTCGGCCACCGCGACGCCATGGCGGCGGCCGACGACGCCTGGCTCTTCAAGGCGCTCGCGCGCGGGCTCGCCCGGCGGCACGGGATGGCGGCGACCTTCCTCGCCAAGCCGTACCCCGACGACGCGGGCAACGGGATGCACGTGCATTTCTCGGTGCTCGACGCGGAGGGGCGCAACGTCTTCGACGACGGCACCGCGGCGGGCTCGGACATCCTGCGCCAGGCGGTGGCGGGCTGCCTGCGGGCGATGCCGGACTCGACGCTGATCCTCGCCCCGCACGGGCCGAGCTACGCGCGCCTCGTGCCCGGCGCGCACGCGCCCACCGGCGCGGGCTGGGGCTACGACAACCGCACCGCGGCGATCCGCATTCCCGCCGGCCCGGCGAAGGCACGCCGGATCGAGCATCGCGCGGCCGGCGGCGACATCAATCCCTATCTCCTGCTCGCCGCGATCCTCGGCGCGGCGATCTCGGGCGTCGAGGATGGCCTCGCGCCGCCCGAGCCCATCGCGGGCAACGCCTACGAGCGCGACCTGCCGCAGATGGCCGGCGACTGGGCCGAGGCGGTCGCGCGCTTCGAGGGCTCGGCGCTCATGCGCCGCATCCTGGGCGACGCCCTCGTCGCGAACCTCTGCATGACGAAACGGCAGGAAATGCGGCGGCTGGCGGAGGTCCCGCCCGAGCGCCACTGGCAGATCTACCTCGAGACCGCCTGACCCCCTTGTGGGCGGGCGCGGCGCGGGCTAGATCACTCTGGTCAATCGGTGATTTCATGCTGATCGGTATCCTGCAGACCGGGCGCCCGCCGGACGAGATCCGCGACCGCTCGGGCGACTATCCGGACATGTTCGCGCGGCTCCTGGGGCCGCACGGCTTCGACTTCCGCACATGGCATGTCGAGGGGGGCGCGTTTCCCGACGGCCCCGAGGCCGCCGACGGCTGGCTCGTGACCGGCTCGCGCCACGGCGCCTACGAGGATCACCCCTGGATCCCGCCGCTCGAGCAACTCATCCGCGACATCCGCGCGGCGGGCAAGCCGCTCGTCGGCATCTGCTTCGGCCACCAGATCATCGCGCAGGCGCTCGGCGGCCGCGTCGTGAAATGGCCCGGCGGCTGGGCCGTGGGGCGCACCGTCTACGACTGGGGCGGCCGGCCGGTGGCAATGAACGCCTGGCACCAGGACCAGGTCGCCGAGAAACCGGCAGAGGCCGAGGTCGTGGCGACGCATCCCGACTGCCCCTATGCCGCGCTTCTCTACGACGGCGAGATCTTCACGGTGCAGGCGCACCCGGAATTCGACTTCGCCGTGGTCGAGGGCCTCGCCGAGACGCGCGGGCGCGGCGTGGTGCCCGACGACAGGCTCGACGCGGCGCTCGCCGCCCGCGACGCGCCCACGGACCGGACCGATGTGGGCGCGACGATCGCCCGCTTCCTCAAGGAGCGCAGGATCGCATGAGCGACTGGATCCAGAGCCTGCCCGAGGCCGCGCGCCTCTACCTCGAGGGGCGGCGCCTCGACGAGGTGGAGTGCATCATCTCGGACCTGCCCGGCATCGCCCGCGGCAAGGCGGTGCCCGCCTCCAAGTTCGCCCGGCAGAGCGAGTTCCACCTGCCGAACTCGATCTTCTTCCAGACGATCACAGGCGGCTGGACGCCCGAGGCGGACACGGAGAACTTCGTCGAGCCGGACATGATCCTGAAGCCGGACATGTCCACCACCACCGCCGCGCCCTGGACCGGGGACTGGACGCTGCAGGTCATCCACGACGCCTTCGACCGCGACGGGGAGCCCGTGCCCTTCGCGCCCCGGAACGTGCTGAAGCACGTCGTCGCGCTCTACCACGCGCGGGGCTGGGACCCGGTGGTGGCGCCCGAGATGGAGTTCTACCTCGTCGCGCGCAACACCGATCCGGGCAAGCCGATCGAGGCGATGATGGGCCGCACCGGCCGGCCCGCCGCCGCGCGGCAGGCCTATTCGATGAGCGCGGTGGACGAATACGGCCCCGTGATCGACGACATCTACGACTTCGCCGAGGCGCAGGG
>NZ_JAWLFS010000274.1:0-3691 GCF_041685465.1 Rhodosalinus sp.
GGTCGCGGCCGGCGAGACACGCATCGCCGAGGTCTACGTGGTGGCCGACGGCCCCGAGCCGGTCTCGCCCTGCGGCGGTTGCCGCCAGCGGCTGGCCGAGTTCGCGGCGCCGGAGGTCGTCGTGGTCATGGCCACCCTCGCGGGCGACGAGCGGCGGATGACCCTCGGCGCGCTCCTGCCCGGCGCCTTCGGGCCGGGCCACATGGCGGCCGACTGACGCCTGCTGCGCATCGGGGGCGTGCGTCGCGCCGGTGGTTTGCGCCGCGCGCGAGAGTGCGTATGGAGAGGACCGCACGCCACGAGGACCGCAGCCCATGACCCGACGCAGTATCCCCGAGACCCTCACGATCGTCGAACATCCGCTGGTGCAGCACAAGCTCACCCACATGCGGGAGAAGGCGACCTCCACCGCCGGCTTCCGCCGCCTGCTGCGCGAGATCAGCCAGCTTCTCGCCTACGAGGTGACGCGCCACCTCGCCCTGACCACGCAGCCGATCGACACGCCGCTCGGCGAGATGGACGCGCCCGTGCTCGCCGGCAAGAAGCTCGCGCTGATCTCGATCCTGCGCGCCGGCAACGGCCTGCTCGACGGGGTGCTGGAGCTGATCCCCTCGGCGCGCGTCGGATTCGTCGGGCTTTACCGCGACGAGGAGACGCTGCAGCCGGTGCAGTACTACTTCAAGGTGCCCGACGGGCTCGACGGGCGGCTGGTGATCGTCGTCGACCCGATGCTCGCCACGGGCAACTCGTCGGCCAAGGCGATCGATCTCCTGAAGGAGGCAGGCGCCCGCGACATCCGCTTCCTCTGCCTGCTCGCCGCGCCGGAGGGCGTCCAGCGCATGGCCGAGGCGCATCCGGACGTGCCGATCGTGACCGCCGCGCTCGACGAGCGGCTGGACGAGAACGGCTACATCGTGCCGGGCCTCGGGGACGCCGGCGATCGCATGTACGGCACAAAATAGAGCATCGCTGCGCTTTACTCGCGCGATATCCTGCGGCATCCTGCCCATGCATCTGTGGGGGATGACATGAATTCGACGACGATGAGTCCGCGCGGCGCCCTTCTGGCGTGTCTTCTCTGTGTCGGCCTTCCGGCCGGGGCGCAGACGCTGGACACCGCCGGCCCGCCGGCCGATTTTCCGCCCGGGAGCTACGAGGGCCGGCAGTTCGTGGACAGCCGAGGATGCGTCTACATCCGCGCCGGTGTCGACGGCAATGTGACCTGGGTGCCGCGGGTGAACCGCGACCGGGAACAGCTCTGCGGGTTCGAGCCGACCTTCGCCGATGCGTCCGAGCCCGAGGCCCCGGCGGACCGACAGGCGCCGGAGCGCGAGGAGCAGGTGGCCGAGGAGCAGGTGGCCGGCATCGGCATCGAGGCCGATGGCGCGGCGGAGGCCGAGACAGCGGCCGCGCCCGCGCCCGACGCCGACGCTGCCCCCGAGCCCGACGCCGACGCTGCCCCCGGGCGGGACGCGGATACCGCCCCCGCCACCTCTGTGAAACCCCGGGTGCCTGCTCGGACCGAGTCTGCATCTGCGCCACAGCAGCAGGCCGAGCCGCGCCCGCGCTTGCGGGCCGGGGCGCAGGGGGCTCCGGCCTCCGCTCTGCGGCCGAGCGGATCCGAGGAGGCCGACGCGCCGCCGGCTCCGGACGGGAGCGCCTGCCCGGAGGCGTCGCGGCTGTCGCAGCACTTCCTCGTCGCCGAGCCGCGCGAGCGGATCCGCTGCGGCCCGCAGGCCAAACCGCCCTACAGCTTCCGTGTGGTGACAGCCGCGGACGGGGCACGCCTGCCCGAGGGTGCGCGCGTCTACCGCTACGACCGAGGCGGCGCCCGGAACGAAGCGGGGAGGACAGCCGACCTGCGGGTTCTGCCGCGCCACCTCTGGCAGCCGCCCGAACCCGCCTCCGCCGCAGTGTCGGTGCCTGAGGGCTATGAACCCGCCTGGCAGGACGATCGGCTGAACCCGCGCCGGGCCGAGCAGACCCTCGATGGCCGCGCGCAGATGAATCTCATCTGGACGGATACCACCCCGCGTCGGCTGATCGACCGGGCGAGCGGCGAGGATGTGACCGCCGATCACCCGCGTCTCGTCTACCCGTTCACCGACATGCCGACGCAGCAGGCCTACATGTCGGCCAAGGACGAGGTCGAGGTTCAGGTCGCCTCGGACGGGCGCGTGCGCCTCCTGCGCAAGGAGGGGCAGGGCGACGCGGTGCGCGTCGACGCGCCCGCCGAAGGGACGGCCATGCAGGAGCCGGTGCGACTCGCCACGCGCTCGAACCCGCCGGAGGCACAGGCCCCGGCCGCGCGCCGCTTCGTGCAGGTGGGCACCTTCGGGCAGCCGGAGAACGCCGCGCGCACCGCCGACCGGCTCGGCGCGCTTGGGCTGCCCGTGCGGGTCGTGCGCGACGGAAAGCACCGCCTCGTGCTCGCGGGGCCGTTCGACACCCGCGCCGAGCTGCGCGGGGCGCTCGACGCGGCGCGGGGTGCAGGCTTCGCGGACGCCTTCGCCCGGAACTGACGCGGCGTTCCGTCAAGGGGCCGCCGTCGGCCATGGTTGCACCTTCGCCCCGGCGCCGGACTGCCGGTGGCGCGTGCGGTCCCCCCGGGCGTTACCTTGGACGCGGCGCGCCCGGACGGCTGCATCACTCCTCGCAGATGCCTTGCAGGCGCAGCCAGTCGGCGTCGCTGAGCGCCGGGCGCGGCGCTTGCACCGCGAAGGGGTCCGCCTCGATCAGCCCGAGCACCGTCTCGCCCGTGACGTCGCGCGCATAGGCATAGGGCCGCACGCTCAGCTCCGCCGCCTCGAAGGCGGCAAGCAAGGCCGCCTGCGGCACCGGCGCCGGGGGTCTTGTCAGAAGGTGCTCGGCATGGCGCCGCAGAAGGTCCGGCGACAGCCGGCCCGTCGTCAGCAGCCGGACGCTCGCCGCGACGCCGCCGGCCCGCACGAGAGCCGCGAGCGGATCCTCTTCCGTCTGCCGCACCGCCTCCGCCAGCACGAAGCCGGCGGGCACATCGGGGTCTTCGGGATCCTCGACGAGGGCGCGGTCAAGCAGGATGCGCCCGTCCGGCAGGCTCGCCGTGGCGACGGGGCCTTGGCGCAGCACGACGAGGCGCCCGGACGCCCCCGCATCCAGCACGCGGTCCGCGAGCGCCGCGAGCGCCGTGTCGCCCTCCGGCGTGTGGCAGGGCCGCCCCGCCAGTACGCGGATCTCGTCCATCAGCGCCTCCGAGACCTCGGTGCGCTTGGCCGGCGGCAGCACGCGCAGCGCGTGATCTTGCATCGCGCCGGGGAGCCAGGCCACTGCCGCCGCCGCGATGGCAGCAGCGGCCAGCAGCCCTCCCGCGGCGCGAAGCCGGCCGGCACGGGGACGGCGTCGCGCGACCGCGCGGCGCACCCGCTCGATGGCGTCGATCATGTCCGAGGCGATCTCACCGAGTTCCAGTTCCTCGCCCGTGTCCCCGTCGGGGTGATACAGCGCCGGCACCTCGCCCGGGTTGGCGCGGGCGACCGCCGCGAGCGACCAATGCGCGAGCGCCCGGTCCTGCATGTCCGAGATCGTCAGGCTCGCCTCGCCGAGCGAGACCACGACATCCCGACGCTGCGCGTCCGGCGCGGCGCGCCAGACGCCCGGCGCCTCGAGGCGGGCGTACTGCTCGAGGGCGGTCATGGGCGCACTGCTCTGCCTC
>NZ_JAWLFS010000275.1:0-3680 GCF_041685465.1 Rhodosalinus sp.
TAGACGTCGCGCGCCGCGTTCAGCGCCATGACCTCGTCCGTCGCGTGGAGGCTGCCGACGTGCTTGTGGCTCAGCCCGTTGCGGGGCCGGATGAACACTTCCCAGAGAGGTACTTCACCGCTCATCACGCCCACTCCTTCTTCTTGGATGGAAATATCCCGGGGGTCGCCATTGTCGCGCCATTGGTCCGAGAGACAATGGCGACGGGCAGCGCCCCCGCGGCTACGCCCGGACCTGAATCACTCCGCCGCGATCGGCGCCGCCGCTTCGGCCCGCTGCCGCCGCTTCTCGGCGTGCGCGAGGGCCGCCTCGCGGACCCAGGCGCCGTTTTCCCAGGCCGCCTTGCGATCCCTGACACGGTCGCGGTTCATCACGCCGCCGCCCTTCACCACGCGCCAGAACTCGTCCCAGTCGATGGGACCGAAGTCATAGCCACCCTTTTCCTCGTTCCACTTCAGGTCCGGGTCGGGCAGCGTCAGGCCGAGGTATTCCGCCTGCGGCACGGTGGCGTCCACGAATTTCTGGCGCAGCGCGTCGTTGGAGAAGCGCTTGATCTTCCATGCCATGCTCTGGTCGGAGTGCTGGCTCTCGGAGTCGTGCGGCCCGAACATCATCAGCACCGGCCACCACCAGCGATCGAGCGACTCCTGCACCATCTCGCGCTGGGCGTCGGTGCCCTGCGCCAGCGTCATGACGATCTCGTAGCCCTGGCGCTGGTGAAAGCTCTCTTCCTTGCAGACGCGGATCATCGCGCGGGCATAGGGCCCGTAGGAGCAGCGGCAGAGCGGGATCTGGTTCATGATCGCCGCGCCATCGACCAGCCAGCCGATGATGCCGATGTCGGCCCAGGTCAGCGTCGGATAGTTGAAGATCGAGGAATACTTGGCCTTGCCGGAGTGCAGCTCCTCGGTCATCTGCTCGCGGGAGACGCCCAGCGTCTCGGCCGCGGAATAGAGGTAGAGGCCATGCCCGCCCTCGTCCTGCACCTTGGCCAGCAGCGCCGCCTTGCGCTTGAGCGAGGGCGCGCGCGTGATCCAGTTGCCCTCGGGCAGCATGCCGACGATCTCGGAATGCGCATGCTGACCGATCTGCCGGACGAGCGTCTTGCGGTAGCCCTCCGGCATGGCGTCGTTGGGCTCGATCTTTTCCTCGGCGTCGATCCGCGTCTGGAACGCCTCGAGGAACTCGGGGCTTTCGCCGGTCTTGCCGTCCGCTCCGATCAGGCCTTGAGCGTACATCGCGCGCCTCCTCCCTAAATGCTTGTTGCAAGTATATGTTACGAAACGTGCTCGGCCAAGCGTTTTTTGTAACACTTGCGCCGTGACGCAATCATCTTCATGAAATTCCATATGGATCGCGTCCTCCTCTCCATCGGGCACGGCTACTCGGCCCGCGCGCTGGCCCGCCTGCTGAAACCGCAGGGCTGGCGAATCATCGGCACCACCCGCAGCGCGGAGAAGGCCGGGACGCTTGCCGCCGAAGGGGTGGAGCCCCTGATCTGGCCGGGCACGGAGATCGGCCCCGCGCTCGCGCAGGCGACCCATCTGCTCACCTCGGTCTCACCCGACCCCGAGGGCGATCCGGTGCTGCGACAGGCGGGCACGGCGATCGCCGCGGCGGCGCCGCGGCTCAGCTGGGCAGGCTACCTCTCGACCACCGGCGTCTATGGCGACCACCGGGGCGGCTGGGTGGACGAGACGACCCCGCTCACCCCATCGACGGAGCGCGGGCGCCGGCGTGTCGCGGCGGAAGAGGCCTGGGCGGCGGTGCCGGGCCTGCCGCTCCACGTCTTCCGCCTTGCCGGCATCTACGGTCCCGGGCGCAGCGCCTTCGACCGGCTGCGCGCCGGTACCGCCCGGCGGATCGTGAAGGAGGGGCAGGTCTTCAGCCGCATCCACGTCGAGGACATCGCGCAGGTGCTCGCCGCCGCCATGGCGCGGCCCGATCCGGGCGGGGTCTACAACCTCGCCGACGACGACCCCGCCCCGCCGCAGGACGTGATCGCCTGCGCCGCCGAGCTCCTGGGCGTGCCCGTGCCGCCCGAAATCCCCTTCGAGACGGCCGAGTTGTCGCCCATGGCGGCGAGCTTCTACTCCGAGTCGAAGCGCGTGCGGAACGACCGGATCAAGGAGGCGCTGGGTGTGCGCCTGCTCTATCCCGACTACCGCGCCGGGCTGGCCGCGATCCTCGCCGCGGAGCGCGCCGGCTGATCCCGGGCGCCAAGCGCCTTTCAAGGCGCTTGCAAGGGATTTCCAAATCCCTTGCCCGGCGCTCACGCCCGGCGGCCGGCCACCTGTGCCACGCCCATCAGCGACAGCACCTTGGCCTCGATGTGCTCAGCGTTCATCCCGGCCACCGCGTACATCTCCTCGGGCTTCGCCTGGTCGATGAAGATGTCGGGCAGCACCATGGAGCGATACTTCAGCCCGGTGTCGAAGACGCCCTCCTCGGCCAGAAGCTGCGCGACATGGCTGCCGAAGCCGCCGACCGCGCCCTCCTCCACGGTGATCAGCGCCTCGTGCTCCCGCGCGAGGGTCAGGATCAGGTCCCGATCCAGCGGCTTTGCAAAGCGCGCGTCGGCCACGGTCGGCGCGAGGCCGCGCGCTTCCAGCGACTCGGCGGCCTCCAGAACCTCCTTGAGGCGCGTGCCGAAGGACAGGATCGCCACGCGCCCGCCCTCGCGGATCATGCGGCCGCGGCCGATCTCCAGCGGCACGCCGCGCTCCGGCATCTCGACGCCCACGCCCTCGCCGCGCGGATAGCGGAAGGCGATGGGTCCCTCGTCATGCTGCACGGCGGTGGCGACCATGTGCACGAGCTCCGCCTCGTCGGCTGCGGCCATGACCGTGAAGCCCGGAAGATTGGACAGATAGGCCACGTCGTAGCTGCCCGCGTGCGTCGCGCCGTCGGCGCCCACCAGCCCCGCCCGGTCGATGGCGAAGCGCACCGGCAGGCGCTGGATCGCCACGTCGTGCACCACCTGGTCGTAGCCGCGCTGCAGGAAGGTCGAGTAGATCGCCGCGAAGGGCCGCATCCCCCCCGCCGCGAGCCCCGCGCAGAAGGTCACCCCGTGCTGCTCCGCGATGCCGACGTCGAAACAGCGCGACGGGAACCGCTCCGCGAAGAGGTCGAGGCCCGTGCCGTCCGGCATCGCCGCGGTGACGGCGCAGACGCGCGAGTCGCGGCTCGCCTCGTCGATCAGCGCGCGCGCGAAGACCTTGGTGTAGGCCGGCGCGTTGGACGCGGCTTTCTTCTGCTCGCCGGTGGCCACGTCGAACTTCGCCCGCGCGTGGCCGCGGTCCGGCGCGCTCTCGGCCGGGCGGTAACCCTTGCCCTTCTGCGTGATCGCGTGGATCAGCACGGGCCCGTCGGCGCGCGCCTTGACCGTGCGCAGGATCGGCAGCAGCTGGTCCATGTCGTGCCCGTCGATCGGGCCGATGTAGGAAAAGCCCAGCGCCTCGAAGAGCGTGCCGCCGACGGCCATCCCTTTCAGCAGGTCACGCGCCCGCTTCGCCCCCTCGCGGAAGGGCGGCGGCAGGAGGCTCACCGCCCCCTTGGCGGCATCCTTCAGGTCCTGGAACGGCGCCTCGGCGTAGAGCCGCGAGAGGTAGCGCGACATCGCCCCCACCGGCGGCGCGATGGACATCTCGTTGTCGTTGAGGATCACGATCAACCGCCGG
>NZ_JAWLFS010000276.1:0-3679 GCF_041685465.1 Rhodosalinus sp.
GCCATGGCGCCCTGGGCCGCGGAGATCGAGGCCGGCCTCGCCGCGCCGCCGCGCCTGCCGCGGGCCTGGACCGCGACGCGGCGCCTCCTCGGTCTGCAGGGCGAGCCGAACCTCTGACAGGCCCCGGATTTTTCGGACGAAAAATCAGGGGCCGCGCGCGGCGGCGGGGCAGAAGAATTTTCGCAGGAAAATTCTTCGCCCGCGGCAAGGTTTCCGCCGCGCGCCGGACGTGCGATCCTGGGACCACCCGAAAGGAGGTGCCCCATGCTGACCGTCGAGTCCGATCGCCCTTGCCAGACCGTCGTCACGACCTTCGAGTGCTCGCCCGGCACTTGCGCGGATCTTCTCGATGCGCTGCGCGAGGCCTATGCCGAGTTCATCTCGCGGCAGCCGGGCTTCATCGCCGCGGCGCTGCACGTCAACGACGCGCAGACGCGACTCGCCAATTATTCCCAGTGGGAGACCCGTGAGCATTTCCTCGCCATGCTGCGCAGCGACGAGATGCGCACGCGCAACCGCGCGCTGAACGACCTCGCCCGCAGCTTCGAGCCGGTCATGTACGAGGTGGCGGCGACCTATGGCTGATCTGCCCGCGGCGCTTGCGCTCGACCGGCGGGAGGGGCTGCCCGAGACGCTGACGGTGCTGCTGGAGGAGCATCCCCGCGAGGGCTGGGCGGAGGATCCGGGCTTCGCCGGGCTGGTGCAGTTCTGGATGGAACGGCACGCGATGTTCCGCGAACTCGCGACGATGCTGAGCGGGGAGGCGAGGGCCGCGGAGGCGGGCCGCCTCGATCCCGCGCGTTTCGCGCCGCGGCTCTCGCGCTTCGGGGGGCTCTTCGTGCAGGAGTTGCACGGGCATCACATGATCGAGGATCACCAGTATTTCCCCGTGCTGACGCGGCTCGAGCCGCGGCTGGAGCGCGGCTTCGCGCTGCTCGACGCGGACCACCACGCGCTCGACCCGTGGCTCGCGCGGCTCGCGGAGCGTGCGAACGCCGCCATCGGCGCGGCGCGGTCGAACCGGGGCGTCGCCGACGCGGCCGGCCCGCTCGCCGACGATCTCGCCGCCTTCGCACCGCTGCTCGAGCGGCACCTCACCGACGAGGAGGATCTGGTCGTGCCGGTCCTGCTGCGCCACAAGGGAGGCGGGCTCGGATGATCGGTGTCAAGGCCCCGGTCGTGACGCCGCGTCAGACTGAGCACGCACAAGGAAAGGGAAACGCATGTACAAACACATCCTGGTGCCCGTCTCCTTCGAGGAGGGGCGCGACTCGGCGGGGGCGCTCGACGTGGCCAAGGTGCTCGCGGACGACGGTGCGCGCATCACGCTGCTGCACGTGATCGAGCGGCTGCCGAGCTACGCCATCTCCTACGTGCCGCAGGACTACGTCAAGAACGCGCGCGCCGCGATCGAGGGGGAGCTCACGCGGATGGCCGAGGATCTGCCGCGGGCGGACACCCTTGTCATCGAGGGGCACGCCGGGCGAACGATCCTCGACTGGGCGGAGGACAACACGCCCGACTGCATCGTGATCGCCTCGCACCGGCCGGGGATGCAGAACCTGCTTCTGGGCAGCACGGCGACACAGGTCGTGCGCCATGCCGCCTGCGCGGTACATGTGATACGCTGACACGAGGACAACCGAAGGGAGGACCCGCCATGTTCAGAACCGCCGTCGCCGCCGCGCTCGCCGCGACCGTGAGCGCCGCTGCGCTGCCCGCGCTCGCCGACGAAGACGCGCCCCGCGTCGGGCTCACCCCCGAGCTCGACAGCGTGACCATCGAGACGCGCTCCGGCCCGGTGGAAATCCGCCGGGCGCAGGATCCCGAGAACCGGCTCGAGGGCGACTGGGCGCGCACCTCGCGGCCCTGTCCGGAGTTCTGCATCCAGCCGCACCAGCCGGCCGAGGGCGTCTCGACGATCGGCGAGCTGGAGCTCATCGAGAAGCTCGAGGACCCGGAGGTGATCGTCGTCGACAGCCGCACGCCCGACTGGTACGCGGGCGGCACCATCCCCGGTGCGATCAACATCCCCTACACCGACGCTGTCGACCAGATGAGCGAGCTTGGCTGCGAGGTCGATTTCGACGGCTGGGATTGCTCGAACGCGCAGGACGTCACCCTCTTCTGCAACGGCATCTGGTGCGGGCAGTCGCCCGTCGCCATCCGCCGCATGGTCGAGGCCGGCTTCCCGGCCGAGAAGATCAGCTACTACCGCGGCGGCATGCAGACCTGGCGCATGCTGGGGCTGACCGTCACGGGCGGCGAGGGCTGATCGCAGCGTGAGTGCGCCGGGCCTGCTGGTCGTGGGCGGCAGCGGGCGGATCGGCCGGCTGCTCGCCCGCGCCTGGACCGCGGCGCCACCGCCTGTCGCCCCCCTCTGGCAGAGCCGGCGCGACGGGGATGGCGCGTTGCGCTGGGCGCCGCTGGAGGGCGCAGGGGGGCTGACCGCGCAACTCGATGCGGCCCCCGCCGCGATGCTGGTGCTCGCGGGGGTCACGCCCGCCCCCGGCGCGGCGCTCGGCATGAACGCGCCCCTCGCCGCGGCCTGTCTCGAGGCGGCGCGCGCGGCAGGTATCCCGCGCGTGCTCTATGCCTCCAGCTCCGCCGTCTACGGCGCACCCGGCGCGCGGCCCTTCCGCGAGGACGACACGCCGGCGCCGGTCACCGCCTACGGCGAAGCGAAGCGGGCGGCCGAGGCCGCCTGCGCCGCGGCGCGGACGGCCGGCCTCGAGGTTTGCGTGCTCCGCATCGGCAACGTTTTCGGCGCCGACGCGCTGATGTCCAACGCCGCGCGCCTCGCGCCGGGCGAGGCGCTGCGCATCGACCGCTTCGCCGACGGCGCCGGCCCGGAGCGGAGCTATGTCGGACCCGCGACGCTCGCGCGCGTGCTCGGCGCGCTGGCGGCGGACCCGGCGCCCTTGCCCGCCACGCTCAACCTTGCCGCGCCGGGGGGCGTGTCGATGGCCGACCTCGCCTCGGCCGCCGGCCTGCCGTGGCACTGGACACCGGCGCCGGAAGGCGCGGTGCGCCGGCTCCTCCTCGATTGCACGGCGCTCGCGCGGCGCGTGCCGTTCGCCGCCGCGGAGAATACCGCCCGCGGGATCGCCGCCGAACTCGCCGGCTTGCCGGGCGCGGCTTACCCCCTATCTTGACGTAGGGGCAAGTCGCCCCGTCAAGGGAGGAAACCATCATGAAACCCTGGATCGCCGCGGCGTTCGCCGCGGGCGTCGCCGTCACGCCGGCGCTTGCGCAGGAGCGCACTTCCGCGCCCGAGACAGCGGAAGTGTACATCGTCAGCCCGACCGACGGCGCGACGGTCGCCTCGCCCGTCACGGTGCGCTTCGGGCTCTCCGGCATGGGCGTGGCCCCGGCCGGGGTGGAACGGGAGGTGACGGGCCACCACCACCTGATCGTCAATGTCGCGCCCGAGGACGTGGACATGGCACAGGCCGTCCCCTCGGACGACCAGCATCTGCACTTCGGCGGCGGACAGACCGAGGCGACGCTCGACCTGCCGCCGGGGGAGCACAGGCTGTGGCTCCTGCTCGGGGATGCGTTCCACGTGCCGCATGATCCGCCCGTCATGTCCGAGCCGATCCGCGTCACCGTCGAGTAGGCGACGGCTGGGCTTCGGCCACGCCCCTCGCGCGGCAGGGGCAGCACGATGGCCGCGCCG
>NZ_JAWLFS010000049.1:0-15191 GCF_041685465.1 Rhodosalinus sp.
TTCCGCCACAAGCTGATCCCGATCTTCTCGGACGTGATCGACCCCGACCCGGAGGTCGCCGAGGCCATCGACGCCGAGCGCGCGCCCTTCGAGGCGGAGCTCTCCGAGGTGATCGGCAAGACCGAGAGCCTCCTCTACCGGCGCGGCAACTTCAACGGCACCTGGGACGACCTGATCTGCGAGGCGCTGATCGAGCAGCGCGACGCCGAGATCGCCATGTCGCCGGGCGTGCGCTGGGGCCCCTCGCTGATCCCGGGCCAGGACATCACCCGCGAGGACATCTGGAACGTCACCTCGATGACCTACGGCCGCGCCTACCGCACCGAGATGACCGGCGAGTTCCTCAAGGTCGTGCTGGAGGATGTGGCCGACAACATCTTCAACCCCGACCCCTATTACCAGCAGGGGGGCGACATGGTGCGCATGGGCGGCCTCGGCTACCGGATCGACGTGACCGCGCCCGCGGGCGAGCGCATCTCGGAGATGACGCTTCTCGAAAGCGGTGAGTCCATCGACCCCGCGCGCTCCTATGTCGTCGCCGGCTGGGCAAGCGTGAACGAGGATACCGAGGGGCCGCAGATCTGGGACGTGGTGGAGGATCACATCCGCCAGAAGGGCGCCATCAGGATGGAGCCGAACACCTCCGTCGAGGTGACGGGCGTCTGAGACGCCCGCCCTCGCGGGGCCGCAGTCCGCCCATCGAATTCACGAAAGCGAATTCGATGATCTGAAGGGAGACGCAGAGAAATGACGCAGAGCTTCAAGGGACCGACACCCTCGCGCCGGCAGTTCCTGTCCGGTGCGGCGGCCGCCGGCGCCGGCGCGGTCGCCGCCTCGGCCAGCGGGGCCGCGACGCCGGATCCGAACATCACCGAGCTTCAGCCATGGGCCACCGGCCTCGGCGAGGGCGTTGATGCCACGCCTTACGGCATGCCGATCGAGTTCGAGGATCACGTGGTGCGCCGCAATGTCGAATGGCTGACCGCGGACACGATCAGCTCGATCAACTTCACGCCGATCCACGCGCTCGACGGGACGATCACGCCGCAGGGCTGCGCCTTCGAGCGCCACCACTCCGGCGCCATCGAGATGCGCAAGGAGGACTACCGTCTGATGATCAACGGCCTCGTCGACCGGCCGCTGGTCTTCTCCTACGCCGACCTCGAACGCTTCCCGCGCGAGCAGCACGTCTATTTCTGCGAATGCGCGGCGAACTCGGGCATGGAATGGGCCGGCGCGCAGCTGAACGGCGCACAGTTCACGCACGGCATGATCCACAACATGGAATACACCGGCGTGCCGCTGCGTACGCTCCTGCAGGAGGCCGGCCTCGACGCGGCGGGCGATCTCGAGGACAAGTGGATCTTCGTCGAGGGGCACGACGCCTCCTCGAACGGCCGGTCGATCCCGATGTCGAAGGCGATGGACGACTGCCTCGTCGCCTTCAAGGCCAACGGCGAGGCGCTGCGCAAGGAGCACGGCTATCCCGTGCGCCTCGTCGTGCCGGGCTGGGAAGGCAACATGTGGGTGAAGTGGCTGCGCCGCGTGGAGGTCTCCGACGGCCCCACCGAGAGCCGCGAGGAAACCTCGAAATATACCGACGTCCTCGAGGACGGCACCGCGCGCAAGTGGACCTGGGAGATGGACGCGAAGTCGGTCATCACCTCGCCCTCGCCGCAGGCGCCGATCTCCCACGGGGCCGGGCCGCTGGTGATCACCGGCCTCGCCTGGTCGGGCCACGGGGCGATCACCCGCGTCGACGTCTCCAAGGACGGCGGCAGGACCTGGGAGACCGCGCGCCTCGCGCAGCCGGGCGACCCCAAGGCCGTCGCGCGCTTCTACCTCGACACGACCTGGGAGGGCGAGGAGATGCTCCTCCAGTCCCGCGCGGTCGACGAGACGGGCTACGTCCAGCCCACCAAGGCGCAGCTCCGCGAGGTGCGCGGCCTGAACTCGATCTATCACAACAACGCCATCCAGACCTGGCACGTCAAGACGAACGGAGAGGCCGAAAATGTCGAAGTCTCTTAAGCTCTACGGCGGTTCGGCCCTCGGCGTCGCCGTTGTGCTGACGGCGGCCTACAACTTCGCCGACCGCAACGTGACCACCTTTCCCGAGCGGGCGGCGCTCTCCGGGCCGGACCCGATGTTCGAGGCGCGCGCGCCCGAGCCCGAGGCCGGCGGCGGCCTGGTCGCGGCGGCGAACGCGGAAGCCGAAGGCGCCGGGGCGGTCTACGGCCTCGGCCGCGAGGCCCTCCCCGAGGAGGTCTCGGCCTGGGACGTCAACATCATGCCCGACGGCTCCGGCCTGCCGGAGGGATCGGGCTCCGTCCTCGACGGCGAGATGCTCTTCTCGCAGAACTGCGCCGTCTGTCACGGCGAGTTCGCGGAAGGCGTCGGCAACTGGCCGCCGCTCGCGGGCGGCGACGGCACGCTTGCCGACGAGGACCCGGTCAAGACGGTGGGCAGCTACTGGCCCTATCTCTCGACGGTCTGGGACTACGTGCACCGCTCGATGCCCTACGGCGCGGCGCAGAGCCTCTCGGACGACGAGGTCTACGCCATCACGGCCTACATCCTCTACTCCAACTTCCTCGTGGAGGACGACTTCGTCCTGTCGGACGAGAACTTCGCCGAGGTGGAACTTCCCAACGCCGGCAACTTCATCGTCGACGACCGCCCGGAGACCGAATACGCCGAGTGGCGCACCGAGCCCTGCATGGAAAACTGCAAGGACGAGGTGGAGGTCACCATGCGCGCCACGATCCTCGACGTGACGCCGGAGGACGAGGCGGAGGCGGAGGCAGAGGCCACCGAAGAGGCATCCGCCGAGCCCGTCGAGGCGTCGGCACCCGCGTCCGAGAGTGGCGACGGCATGCAGATCGACATGGCGCTCGCCGAGGACGGCGAGGGTGTCTTCCGCCAGTGCAGGGCCTGCCACATGGTCGGCGACGGTGCGCAGAACCGCGTCGGCCCGCATCTCAACGATCTTTTCGATCGGCCTATGGGCGGAATCGACGGGTTCCGCTACTCTGCCACCATGGCGGAGATGGGCGAAGACGGCATGGTGTGGGACGAAGAGACGCTCGCGGAGTTTCTCGAGAAGCCGCGCGACTACGTGCAGGGCACGATCATGTCCTTCAACGGCCTGCGCAGCGACGAGGATGTCGCGGCCGTGGTCGAGTACCTCAAGACCTATCAGGCGAACTAGATGGTGCGGATCACGGCCCAGATCGCCGTGATCATGGCGGCGGCGCTCCCCGGGGGCGCCGCCGTCGCGTCTGAAGAGGCAACGGCCATCGGCGACGCCGAGCGCGGCGCGGCGCTCTACACCGACTGCGTCGGCTGCCACCAGGTGGGCCCTGACGCCGAGAACCGCATCGGCCCGCATCTCAACGACATCTTCGGCCGCCGCGCGGGCGCGATCGAGGGGTTCCCCTACTCCGAGGGCCTCGCGCGCATGGGCGCCGACGGGCTCACCTGGACGCTCGCGACGCTGGACGCCTACATCGAGAACCCGCGCGCGCTGGTCTCGCGCACGCGCATGGCCTATCCGGGCATGGAGCGTGCGGAGGATCGCGGCGATCTCCTCGCCTACCTCCGCCGCTTCTCGGCGAGCCCCGCCAACATCCCCGAGGCCGAGCCCACGGCCGTCCTGCGCGAGGTCGACCTGCCGTCCGAGGTGCTCGAGATCGCGGGCGACCCCGCCTACGGCGAATACCTCTCGGCCGAATGCACCAGCTGCCACCGGCGCGACGGGGCGAGCGACGGCATCCCCTCCATCACCAACTGGCCGGAGGAGAATTTCGTCGTCGCCATGCATGCCTACCGGCAGGAAATCCGCCCGCACCCGGTGATGCAGATGATGGCCAAGCGCCTCTCCGACGAGGAGATCGCGGCGCTCGCCGCGTATTTCGCGCGCATCGAGTAGCCCCGGCGCGCCGGCGTCCTTTTTTCGCCGCACGCTCCGTGACACCGGCCGGGCCCGGACAGGCCGGCGCGGACGCCGGTCCGGCAGGCCGCACATCCCGCAGACCACGCGTTCCACCGGCACGGGCCCATGCCTCTGCCCCCGGTTGCGCCGCCCCCGTCCGGGCGGGAAACTCTGGACCGCGAGGCAAAGACGGGGCACGATCATGACGCAACGTAAAAAACGACGCGGGCCCGACCCCGCGCGAGAAAGGGAGGAGACATGACACTCGACCGACGCACCTTCATCGGAACGACGGCGGCCGCGGCGGCATCGCTCGCCACGCCCATGGTCCGCGCACAGGGACGGCCCCGCGTCGTCGTCGTGGGCGGCGGCTGCGGCGGCGCCACCGCCGCGCGCTACATCGCCAAGGACAGCGAGGGCGCCATCGACGTCACGCTGATCGAGCCCACGCGCACCTACTACACCTGCTTCTTCTCGAACCTCTACATCGGCGGCTTCCAGGAGATGGACGACCTCGGCCACGGCTACGGCACCCTCGCCGCGGACTACGGCATCAACGTGGTCCACGACTGGGTCACCGGCGTGGACCGCGACGCGCGAAGCGTCACGCTCGCGAGCGGGGGGGCGCTCGCCTACGACCGCCTCGTGGTCTCGCCCGGCATCGACTTCGTCGAGGGCGCCGTCCCGGGCTGGAGCGTGGACGACCAGGACGCCATGCCGCACGCCTACAAGGGCGGCACGCAGGCCGAGCTTCTGAAGGCACAGGTCATGTCGATGCCCGAGGGCGGGCGCTACGCCATGGTCGCGCCGCCCAACCCCTACCGCTGCCCGCCGGGGCCCTACGAGCGGATCTCGATGGTCGCCCATGCGCTCGCCCAGGTGAACCCGACCGCCAAGATCCTGATCGTGGACCCGAAACAGACCTTCTCCAAGCAGGCGCTCTTCGAGGAAGGCTGGCAGAAGCACTACTCGGGCATGATCGACCGCATCGGCCCCGATTTCGGCGGCGACAAGGTCGAGGTCGACCCCGCCGCGATGACCGTCACGATCGACGGCATGGTCGAGAAGGTGGACGTCTGCAACGTGATCCCGGCGCAACAGGCCGGTCGCATCGCCCGTCAGGCAGGGCTGACCGAGGGGAACTGGGCGCCGGTGGAGCCCGACAGCATGCGCTCGACGATGGACCCCAACGTCTGGGTGCTGGGCGACGCGACGAGCCAGGGCGACATGCCGAAATCGGGGTATTCCGCCAACAGCCAGGCCAAGGTCGCCGCCATGGCGATCCGGGGCGAGCTCACCGGCAGCGCCGTCTTCCCGGCGCGCTACACCAACACCTGCTGGTCGCTGATCGCCACCGAGGACGGCGTGAAGGTCGGCGCCTCCTACGAGCCCACGGAGGAGAAGATCGCCTCCGTCTCCTCCTTCATCAGCCAGACCGGGGAGGACGCGGCGCTGCGCCGGCAGACCTACGAGGAAAGCCTCGGCTGGTATTCCGGCATCACCAGCGACATGTTCGGATGAGACACGGCCGGCCACGCCCCGCCGGACGCCCCGGCATCCACGTCCCCCGGCCGCGGGCGTCGTTCCATCATCTTGGCCCAAATACTCTCGGGGGGTGAATTGGCCGACGGCCAAGAGGGGGGCAGACAGCCCCCCTGCCCCGGCCGGCCGTGCGCGCCTCAGCCCGCCTCGGCGAGCCTCGCCACGTAGCGCGCGAGCGTGTCCACCTCGAGGTTGACCGCGTCGCCCACCGCCACGCTGCCCCAGGTGGTCACATCCTTGGTATGCGGGATGAAGTTCACGCCGAAGTCGCGCCCCGCGACCTCGTTCACGGTCAGCGACGTCCCGTCGAGCGCCACCGAGCCCTTGGGCGCGATATATTTCGCCAGCGCCTCCGGCGCGCGGAAGGTCACGCGGGTGCTGTCGCCCTCTGCGGCGACCCCCACAACCTCCGCCACGCCGTCGACATGCCCGGAGACGATGTGCCCGCCGAGTTCGTCGCCCACCTTGAGCGCGCGTTCGAGGTTGACGCGCACGCCCGGCGCCCAGTGGCCGAGGTTCGTCTTCGAGAGCGTCTCGGCCGAGTAATCCACCTCGAACCAGTCGGGCCCGAGCGCGACCACCGTCAGGCAGACGCCGTTGCAGGCGATGGAGGCGCCGATCTCGATGGTGCCCGTGTCGTAGCCCGTGGCGATGCGGGCGCGCGTGTCGCCCCGCCGCTCGAGGCTGCGGATCTCGCCCAGATCGGTGACGATGCCCGTGAACATGCCCTGCTCCCTCTCGTGCGCACCGGGAAACCGGTGCGCGGTCATAATTTCGGCCTAGTCATATCTTAAGCACCGCGGCAGATGTAAGGGCGATGCGCATGATGACCACCGCGACCGGGGCGGACAGGATCTTTCTCTTCCTCCAGGGGCCGCACGGGCCCTTCTTCGACGCGCTCGGCCGGATGCTGCGCCGTGCGGGGGCCGAGGTCTGGCGCGTCGGCTTCAACGCGGGCGACGCGGCCTTCTGGTCCGACGGCACGCGCTACATCCCCTATCGCGGCACGGTCCCGGACTGGCCGGCGCGGCTCGCGGCGCTGCTCGCCGAGAAGGGCGTGACCGATATCGTGCTTTACGGCGACACGCGGCCGGTGCATGCCGCCGCCGTGGCCGCGGCACAGGCGCGCGGCGTCACCGTGCACGTCTTCGAGGAGGGCTATCTCCGGCCCTGGTGGGTGACCTACGAGCGCGGCGGCTCCAACGGCAACTCGCGCCTGATGGCAACGCGCGTGGCGGAGATGCAGGCCGCGCTCGCGCTCTCGGACCCGGACGACCCCCTGCCCCCCGCGCACTGGGGCGACACGCGCCAGCATGTCTTCTACGGCGCGCTCTATCACTTCCACGTGCTGATGCGGAACGGTGCCTACCGGCGCTTCCGCCCGCATCGCGCGCTGGACGTCGGGCAGGAATTCCGCCTCTGGCTGAAGCGGCTCCTGCTCATGCCCGCGCTGCGCGCCGAACGGGCGCTGGCGACGCGGCGCGTGCGCGGCGGGGGCTTCCCCTATCACCTGGTGCTTCTTCAGCTCGAACACGACAGCGCCTTCCAGAGCCACTCGCCCTTCGCCACGACCGAGGAATTCCTCGAGCTCGCGCTGGCCGGCTTCGCTGAAGGCGCGCCCCGCCATCACCACCTCGTGGTCAAGGACCACCCGCTCGAGGACGGGCGCGTGCCGGTGCGGCGCACGCTCGCCCGGATCGCCCGGGCGCACGGGATCGCCGAGCGCGTGCACTATGTGCGCGGCGGCAAGCTCGCCCGGCTCCTCGACGAGGCACGCAGCGTCGTCACGGTGAACTCGACCGCAGGGCAGCAGGCGCTCTGGCGGGGCATTCCGCTGCGCTGCTTCGGCAAGGCGGTCTATGCCAAGCCCGAGTTCGTCTCGGATCAGCCCCTCCCCGCCTTCTTCCGCCGGCCCGTGCGCCCCGACGCACGCGCCTACAGGGAATTCCGCCGCTACCTTCTGGAGACGAGCCAGGTGCCGGGCGGCTACTACTCCGCCCGCGGCCGGCGTCAGCTCCTGCGACAGGTGGTGGACATGATCCTCGCCCCCGAGGATCCCTACGACGCGCTGAAGGCGGGGACCGCGGCGCCGCGGCAACAGTTGCGCGCGGTGACCTGAGGGCCGAATCGCTCGGCACTGGCGTCGCGCCCGTGTTTCGGATAACAATGGGAAAAAACCGAGGCAGGATATAACAAGGTCGAGGGAGACCGAGCAGTGACTTCCCATCATCGCTGGGCGCGCCCCGTCGCCCTGCTGCTGGTCGCCACGCTCGTGGCGGGTTGCGGCCTGCCGCGCGGCGGCCCCACGAAACGCGAGATCTTCGCCGGATCGGTGATGAACGAAGGCGACGCCTTCGTCCTCAGCGTGAACGACCGCGTCACCCAGGCGACCGCCGTGCAGCCGGCCCTCGGCTTTTCGGAGGCGTTCAAGTCGGCGGGCGTCCTCGGCTCGGACACGATCCGGCCCGGCGACACGCTCGGTCTCACCATCTGGGAGAACGTCGACGAAGGGCTGCTGACCGGCGAGGCGACGAATTCCACCGTCCTCGAGGAGGTGCAGGTGGACGGCTCCGGCTTCATCTTCGTGCCCTACGCCGGGCGTATCCGCGCCGCCGGCAACACGCCCGAAGCCGTGCGCCGCGTCGTGACCGACCGCCTGTCGGATCAGACGCCGGATCCGCAGGTGGAGGTCCGCCGCCTCGCGGGCGATGGCGCCACGGTGTCGATCTCCGGTGCCACCGGCGGGCCCGGCGTCTATCCGATCGAGCGGCCCACGCGGACCCTGTCGGCCATGCTCTCGGCCGCCGGCGGTGTCGCGATCCCGCCCGAGGTGGCGCAGGTTACCGTGGTGCGCGGCGACGCGCGCGAGACGGTCTGGTTCGAGGATCTCTTCGACCACCCGCGCTTCGACATCGCGCTGCGCGACAATGACCGCATCCTGATCGAGGAGGACAGCCGCGCCTTCACCGTGCTCGGGGCCACCGGCACACAGGCACAGGTGCCCTTCGAGATGCAGACGCTCTCCGCGGTCGAGGCCATCGCGCGCGTCGGCGGCCTGCAGAGCGCCGCGGCGGATCCGACGGGCGTCTTCGTGTTCCGCAACGAACCCGAGGAGATCGCGCAGCAGGTGCTCGGCCGCGACGACCTCGTCGGGGCACAGCGCGTCATCTACGTCCTCGACCTGACGCAGCCGAACGGCATGTTCCTCGCGCGGGATTTCCTGATCCGGGACGGCGACACGCTCTACGTCACCGAAGCGCCCTTCACGCAATGGAGCCGGGTGATCTCGGCCATCACCGGCACGCTCGGCACCGTCTCCACGGTCGACAGCGCCGCGTCCGCGATCAGCGGCGACGAGTGATCGCATGACCCGCCATACGGCGGGCACGGACGCCGGGGGCGAGGGCCCCCGGCGTCTTCGTGTCTACACCGGCGGCTTTCTCGCGCAGCCTCGCCTGCGCCGCATCCTCGCCCTCGCGGGATACCGCATCGCGCTCGGCCTGCCGCGCGCGGGCGACATGGTCGGCGTCTGGGGGCAGAGCCCGACCGCCTGGCGCGGCGAGCGGATCGCCGCGCGCCGCGGCGCGCCGCTGCTGCGCGTCGAGGATGCCTTCCTGCGCTCGCTCTTTCCGGCCCGCGCGCGCGGCGAGGCACCGCTCGGCCTCCTGCTGGATACCCGCGGCGTGCATTTCGACGGCCGCGCGCCCTCGGACCTCGAGCACCTGCTCGCCACGCACCCGCTCGACGACACCGCGCTCCTCGACCGCGCCCGCGAGGGGATCGCGCGCATGGCAGAGGCGCATCTGACGAAATACGCCGCCGTCGACCCGGAGCTGGAGCCGCCCGCGCCGGGCTACGTCCTCGTCATCGACCAGACGCGCGGCGACGCGTCGGTCAGGGCCTCCGGCGCCGGGCCTGCCCGCTTCCGCGAGATGCTGGCGCGCGCCTGCGAAGAGCACCCCGGCGCGCGCATCCTGATCCGCACGCACCCCGAAACCGCGGGCGGCCACCGCCCCGGGCATTTCGGCCCGGAGGACGCGGCCGGCCGCGTCGCGCTCATTGCCGGGCGGCACTCGCCCTGGCGGCTTCTCGAGGGCGCGGTCGCGGTCTACACGGTCTCCTCGCAGATGGGCTTCGAGGCGATCCTCGCCGGCCACCGCCCGCGGGTCTTCGGCCAGCCGTTCTACGCCGGCTGGGGCCTGACCCAGGACGAGGCCGCGCCGGCGCGCCGGACCCGGCGGCTGACGCGGGCACAACTCTTCGCCGCGGCGATGATCCTCTATCCCACGTGGTACGACCCGTACCGCGACCGCCTCGCCAGCTTCGAAGAGGCGCTCGGCACGCTCGAGGCGGAGGCGCGCGCCTGGCGCGAGGATCGGCACGGCTGGGTGGCGACAGGCATGCGCCTCTGGAAACGCGCGCCGCTCCAGCGCTTCGCGGGCCGGCACCGCGGCCTCGTCTTCGAGGACCGCCCGGCCCGCGCGGCGGCCCGCGCCACGGGCGACGGCCGGCGCCTCATGGTCTGGGCCGCGACGGCCGCGGCGGCGCCCGCCGACGCCGTGCGCGTGGAGGACGGCTTCCTGCGCTCGCGCGGCCTCGGCGCCGAGCTGGTGCCGCCGCTCAGCCTCGTCTTCGACGATCTCGGCATCTACTACGACCCGACCCGGGAAAGCCGCCTCGAGCGCCTGATCGCCGCGGCGGCCGGCCTGCGCCCCGGCCAGCGCGCCCGCGCCGAGGCGCTGGCGCGTTTCCTCGTCGCGGCCGGCGTCACGAAATACAACCTCGCCGGCGCGCGCCCCGAGCTGCCCTGCGGCCGGCGCATCCTCGTCCCCGGGCAGGTGGAGGACGACGCCTCCATCCGCCTCGGCGCCGGCGAGGTGGCCACGAACCGCGCGCTTCTCGAGACCACGCGCGCCGCCAACCCGGGGGCGGTCATCCTTTACAAGCCTCACCCGGACGTCGAGGCCGGGCTGCGCCCCGGCGCCGTCCCGGAGGCGGACGCGCTCCGTCACGCCGACGCGGTGGTGGCCCGTGCCGATCCGGCCGCGCTCCTCGCCGAGGTGGACGCGGTCTGGACCATGACCTCGCTCCTCGGCTTCGAGGCGCTCCTGCGCGGCGTGCCGGTGACAACCCTCGGCGCCCCCTTCTACGCGGGCTGGGGGCTCACCCGGGACCTCGGCCCCGTGCCCGCGCGGCGCCGCGCGGGCGTCGATCTGGCGGGGCTCGTGCACGCGGCGCTCATCGCCTATCCGCGCTACCGCGACCCGGTCACCGGCCGCCCCTGCCCGCCGGAGGTCGCCGCCGCGCGCCTCGCCTGCGGCCCCCTGCCCCGCCCCGGCGCGGCCAACCGCGCGCTGGCGAAACTCCAGGGCCTCTTCGCCGGACAGGCCCACCTCTGGCGCTGACACCGGCGCGCGCCACAGGCCCGCGCCACGGGCTCGCGTCCAAGCGTCCACGCCACCTCCCCCGGCAGGCCGCCGCCGGCCCCGGCCGACGGAGCCCCCCGCGAGCCGCCGTACCGCAACGGCAGGCCCGTCACCGCCCCATCATCTTGGCGCAAATACTCCGGGGGTGAATTGGCCGTCAGGCCAAGAGGGGGCAGCGCCCCCTCCGCTCACCCCCGGCGCCAGCGGTGCAGCACGTCGCCCCCGAGCGCCCGCGTCTCCACGAGACGGAAGCGCGGCGCCTCGGTCAACCGGTCGAGGCCGAGCGCGCCCAGCGCCGGCCGCCCCTCCGCGCCGAGGGCGAGCCCGGCGCTCATCACCACGAGTTCGTCGACGAGATCCGCGCCGAGGAGCGCCGCGGCGAGCGCGCCGCCGCCCTCGCAGAAGACCCGCGTCAGCCCCGCCGCGCCAAGCGCCTGCAGGACGCCGGCGGGGTCGAGCTGCCCGTCGGCCACCGGACAGGGCAGGAGCCGCGCCCCCAGGCCCTGCCACGCCGCGACGGACTCCGCGCCGACCTCGGGCCCGTGGCAGAGCCAGACGGGCACCTCCCGCGCCGTGCGCGCGAGCCGCCCCATGAGCGGGATATCCAGCCGGCGGGAGACGGCGACGCGTACCGGCTGATGGTCGACGCCAAGGCCGCGCACGGTGAGCGACGGGTCGTCGGCGCGCGCGGTGCCGGCGCCCACCATCACCGCGTCGTGGCGCGCGCGAAGGCCATGGACCTCGCGCCGCGCCGCCTCCCCGGTGATCCAGCGGCTCTCGCCGGAGGCCGTGGCGATGCGGCCATCGAGCGTGAGCGCGAGCTTGAGCGTCACCTGCGGGCGGCCCTGCTCCACCCGCAGGAAGAACCCGGCGTGATCCTCCGCCGCGGCGTCGGCCATGACCCCGCTCGTCACCGCAACGCCCGCGCGGCGCAAGCGGTCGAACCCGCGCCCGGCCACACGCGGGTCGCTGTCCGCGAACGGAGCGACCACGCGGCGCACGCCTGCCCCCGCGAGGGCCCCGGCACAGGGCGGCGTCTCTCCGTGGTGCGCGCAGGGCTCCAGCGTGACGTAGGCGGTCGCACCCTGCGCCGCGGCGCCGGCCTGCGCGAGCGCCACCGCTTCGGCGTGCGGGCGTCCCCCCGGCCGGGTCCAGCCGCGGCCGATCACCCGGCCCTCCTTGACGATGACGCAGCCGACCGCAGGGTTCGGCCACACCCGGCCACGCCCGCGGCGGCCGAGCGTCAGCGCCACCCGCATCCAGCGGGCGTCGTCCTCCTCGGTCATTCGCCCGGGTCGGCCGGCGACCGGGGCCGCAGTTCCGAGACGAAGTCCTCGAAGTCCTCGACGGCCTGGAAGTTCTTGTAGACGGAGGCGAAGCGGACATAGGCGACGGTATCGATCCGCGCGAGGCTCTCCATGACGATCTCGCCGATGGTCTTGGAGGGGATGTCCGTGTCGCCGAGGCTTTCGAGGCGGCGCACGATGCCGGAGATCATCTGGTCCACCCGCTCGGGCTCGACCGGGCGCTTCTGGAGCGCGATGCGGATCGAGCGCTCCAGCTTGTCGCGGTCGAAATCCTCGCGCCGGCCGTTCGACTTGACCACCACGAGATCGCGGAGCTGCACCCGCTCGTAGGTGGTGAACCGCCCGCCGCAGGCCGGGCAGAACCGCCGGCGCCGGATCGCGACGTGATCCTCCGCCGGGCGCGAATCCTTCACCTGCGTGTCGACATTGCCGCAGAACGGGCAGCGCATCGCCGTCCCCCCATCGCTGTCTCCGGCCGGTGGCCCGGCCGGCCGCTACCACTATAGGGCGACCGCGAGATCGCGGGTAGCCCCAAATCCCGGCAACAAGATATTCACCCCGTCGGGGTGCGGCGCACATGCCGCACCGCGCCGCCCGTCCCGTCACGTCACGTCACGGCGAGAGATGCGCCGCCACGCGGCGGCGGTGGGGGGCGTCGCGATGCTCCACGAGATAGAGACCCTGCCACGTGCCGAGCGCGAGCCGCCCATCGGTCACCGGGATGGACAGCGATACGGGCAGGAGCGCGGCACGCAGATGGGCGGGCATGTCGTCCGGGCCTTCCGTCGTGTGGCGCAGCCAGCGCATCGAGGGATCGTCGGCGCGCGGCGCGATCCGTTCGAGGAAGTCCTGCAGATCGCGGCGCACGTCGGGATCGGCGTTTTCCTGCACGAGGAGCGAGCAGGAGGTATGCCGCACGAAGAGCGTCAGAAGGCCCGTGCCCCGCACCCCCGTACCCTGCACCCACGCCGCCACGGCGCTCGTGATGTCGTGAAACCCGGGCCCCTGCGTGGCGATGGTGAATTCCGTCTGCATGGCGAAAGGCTACCGCCCCGGCGCGGCGACGCAAGGGCGGCTCACCGTGTCCAGGTGTCGCCGCGGTCCGGTTGATCGACGCGGCAGAGGTTCTCCGCCATCGAGACGCTGTAGGTCTCGCCCGCCTCGCGCACCGTGGCGAAACCGCGGCCCGTCGTCTCCGGCCGCGCCTCTCGCGCGACGAGGCGGAAGCTCACCCCCTCGCGCCGGGGGTCGGTCGCCGCGGCATGGCGCGGTTCCGTGAGGACGACGCGATCCGAGGCGCCGCCGTTCAATTCGCGGCGCGCATAGTCCGCCGCGGCGCACCAGAACTGCATCGGCCCGGCGCCGCGCGACTGGATCACCTCGAAGGTGGCCGGCCCCGGCAACGGATTGACGTCGAGCCCGTTTTCAGCGCGAAACGCACCGGCCTGTGACGCCACGAGTGCAAGCGCAAGCCCGGCGAGGAGAGGTCGATATCCCGTCATCACCGACAGGGTAGAGTGGCGACCGCGACGTTCAACTCACGTTTCTGCCAGTACGCCGGGAACGCCCGGCGGGACTGCACGTTGGTCCGCGAGTGAAGGCAACCGAGAGGAGGACGACATGAGCGTCGCACGCGTCACCGAGATTTCCGCCACTTCGCCACACAGCTTCGACGACGCGGTGAAACAGGGCATCACGCGGGCGAACGAGTCGCTCCGCAACGTCAAGAGCGCCTGGATCAAGGACAGCAACGTCGAGGTCGAGAACGGCGACGTCGCCGGCTACCGCGTCAACATGGAAGTGACCTTCGTGCTCGACAAGTGACCCGCAGTTGGCGACCCGCGCGACAGGCCGGCCCGATCGCCGGCCTGTCTCAGGCGCGCTGGCGCCGCGGCCGAGGCAGGCGGCAAAGATCGCGTCCGCCGTCAGGAACAGATCAACGCCGCCGCGTGGAAGGCCTCTGCTCTCGACCGAATGCGGAAAATGATTTCACCGGAGGGGTTCATCTCCGCATCTGAAAACGCCTTTCGGACCGTCGCAAGAGACAGGCGACCGTGCTTCAGTTCGGGTTTGCGGACATAAAACAACAGCCACTCTGCCGTCGGAATGAAGGCGAAGCCCTGTGCTACGTCCTTATCGAAGCGCACGTCCACCTTCTGCCCGGGTCCGGCGCCCGGCGCCGGGCGGGCCGAAATCGACCTCGATCCGTGATCGTCCCGGAACGCATCCAGGAGCGTGTCGAAGGTCGTCCTGACCTCTGGCACGGCGATCCGCGCCCGCCGCTCCCGCAGAAGCGCGCGCCGCTCACTGATCGAGGAAACTCCGCAGCTTGCGGGACCGCGAGGGGTGCTTGAGCTTGCGGAGCGCCTTCGCCTCGATCTGGCGGATGCGCTCGCGGGTGACGCTGAACTGCTGGCCTACTTCCTCCAGCGTGTGGTCGGTGTTCATGCCGATGCCGAAGCGCATGCGCAGCACGCGCTCCTCGCGGGGCGTCAGGCTGGCGAGCACGCGGGTCGTCGTGTCGCGCAGGTTGTCCTGAATGGCGGCATCGAGCGGCAGCACCGCGTTCTTGTCCTCGATGAAATCGCCGAGCTGGCTGTCTTCCTCGTCGCCGATGGGCGTCTCGAGGGAGATCGGCTCCTTGGCGATCTTCATCACCTTGCGGACCTTCTCGAGCGGCATCTGCAGCTTCTCGGCCAGTTCCTCCGGCGTGGGCTCGCGGCCGATCTCGTGCAGCATCTGGCGCGAGGTGCGCACCAGCTTGTTGATCGTCTCGATCATGTGCACGGGGATGCGGATGGTGCGCGCCTGATCGGCGATCGAGCGGGTGATCGCCTGCCGGATCCACCAGGTCGCGTAGGTCGAGAACTTGTAGCCGCGGCGATACTCGAACTTGTCCACGGCCTTCATCAGGCCGATGTTGCCCTCCTGGATGAGGTCGAGGAACTGCAGGCCGCGGTTGGTGTATTTCTTGGCGATGGA
>NZ_JAWLFS010000050.1:0-14902 GCF_041685465.1 Rhodosalinus sp.
CTCGCGGACCATGCGGTTGCCCGCAGGCTTCGGCACCCGCCACGATCGCCGCCTTCTCCGGCCCTGTCGTTTCTTCAGCCATGGCTCGCGCGGACGATCGACGGGCCGCCAGAGGAGCGACCAGGGAGAGTATCGAAAAAGCAGATGGTCGAGCTTCTGCGCAGCCTGTCGGCCATTGCGCTCACTGACGCGATGCTTCGAGCTGCCGCTTGCAGGTCGGAGGACGCATCGGGCCGGCATGCGGGACGCGGGGAACAGGATGACGCCGAACGACAGCGAAAGTCTGGCACGCGCGACGCAGCAGCGGCTTCTGCGGGCGACAGACTGGATCGTGACAACTGACTTGCCTGTCTGCAAAGCGCCATGGACCGCGTATCGCGAGGCCCTGGAACTGCTCCCGCAACAAGCGGGCTGGCCGGATGAGGTCGTCTGGCCGGAGCCACCAGCAATTTCGTAGGGCAGGTGCCCCTGGAAGTTCCTTCGGCGTCGTCACGCGCAAGGGCTGCATGATCCGCCGACGCGAGGGCTGCTGCGTACCGGCGTTCTCCCATCTTCGCCTGTGTGAATTGTCGGGTCCGGTCCGTGAACAGTTGTTGGTCCGGGGCCCGGAAGCCCCATATACCTCTCATGGTCTCCGGCTTCGTCACCTCGGTCTGGCATCGCGTCCAGTACATTCCCCTCTGGTCAGCGCTGTCGGCGACGCGGCTTCGAGGCCTCGATCATCGCGCGCGGATCTTCGGCGACATGGTCGGCTGCGCGATGCGCTGGTTCCCGCCCGCCCGGCGGCGTTTCGACCGGGAGGTGCTGCGGATCTTCCCCGACATGCCACGCGCGCGGCGTGCCGCGCTGCGCCGCGAAATGGGCCGCAACATGGGGCGGACCCTGTTCGAGATCCTCAACAGCGCCGAGTTCCAGGCGCGGCAGGAGCGCTTTCACGTCTCGGGCCCGGGGCTGGCGGCGCTGCAGGCGGCCCGCGCGGCCGGCACGGGGGCGATCGTCGTTTCCGGCCATTTCGGTCAGTGGGATGCCGTGCGCGCCGTGCTCAAGGCCCGCGGCATGGAGACCGGCGCGGTGTCGCGTCCGCAGCGTAACCGCTTCTACCAGCGCGGCTTCCTCGCCGGCGTCGAAGCGGGCGGACGGCCTGTCATCTCGACCGGGCGGGCCGGCACGATGGAGCTCGTGCGTCACCTGCGCCGCGGCGGCTTCATGGCGATCCTGCTCGACGAGAAATATGCCGAGGGTGTCGCGCTTCCGTTTCTCGGGCAGCCCGCCCTGACCTCGACCTCGGCGGCCACGCTGGCGCTCAAGTACGATCTGCCCCTGGTGCCCGCGTACGGCACCCGCCGGGCCGACGGAGCGGAGTTCGACGTCGCCTTCGAGGCGCCGATCCCGCACACCGACGCCCTGACCATGACGACGGCCATCAATGACAGCCTGTCGGCCCGCGTCCGCGCCCACCCGGGGCAGTGGTACTGGCTGCTGCGCCGCTGGATGGGCACCTGACGCGGCGCAGCGACCGGCCTCGGCGAACGGCCGTTACATCGGCAAACGCCGGCGTCACGGACCGAGCACCCCCTTCTCGATCAGGAGATCGATCTCGTCGCAAGACAGTCCGGCCGCGAGAAGCGTGGCTTTCCCGTCGGCGCCCAGTTGTGGCGTCACGTTGCGCACCTGGAGCGGCGTTTCGGAGAACTTGACCGGAAAGCCGGTCATCGCGACCTCGCCGTACCGCTCGTCCGGAACCCTGAGCACCATATCCTGCGCCGCCACCTGCGGGTCCGCGAGCGCTTCGGTCATCGTCTGTATGCGACCGCATGGAACACCGGCCTCGTTGAGGCGCGCGATCCACTCGTCCTGCGTGCCGTTCGCCAGGGCCTCGTCGATCAGCGCGTTCAGTTCCAGGCGGTGGCGCAGGCGCATTTCGTTGTTCCCGAACCTTGGATCATCCAGGAGGCGCTCGAGGCCGATCTCACGCATGAAGCGCCGGACGATCGTCTCCGTCGACGGGGCCACGGCGATGTCGCCGTCCGCCGTGCGGAACAAGCCGTAAGGCGAGGCGATCGGGTGATCGTTCCCGGTCGGCACCGGGTCGTGTCCGGTGGCCAGCGCGTTCGACGACAGATAGGCCATCATGGACATCATGGACATCATCATCGATGCCTCCACCCTCTGTGCCGAACCGCCGCTCTCTCGCCCGCGCAGCGCGGCCACCGCGCCGAGCGCTGCGTAGAGACCCGCGACGAGATCCGTGATCGGGGGCGCGCTGCGCAGCGGTCCGGTTTCGGGCGTGCCGTTCGTGGCCATGAACCCGGACATCGCCTGCGCTATGAAGTCGAAGGCCGGGCGGTCGGCATAGGGTCCGGTGCTTCCGTAACCGTTCACGCTGACCACGATGAGATCCGGGTTGATCTCGCGCAGCCGCGCGTCGGTCAGGCCCATCCGCTCGAGCACGCCCGGGCGGAAGTTCTCCGTGAGGATATCGGCGCCGGCCAGAAGCCGCTCGAGCACCGCCACGCCTTCGGGATCCCTCAGGTTCAGCGCAACCGATTTCTTGTTGCGGTTGAATGCAGCGAAGTACCAGGACAGTCCGCGGACGATATGGCCCTGCTTGCGCACCGGGTCGCCCTCCGGCGCCTCGATCTTGACGACCTCCGCACCGAGATCTCCGAGGAGCATGGAGCAGAACGGGCCGGACAGGATCCGGGTCAGGTCGATGACGCGGACGCCGGAAAGCGGAAGGTCCGTCGTCATCCTGCCGCCTTCACCGTGAGTTCGGGGTCATGGCGCTTCAGCCGCGGTCCTGCCTTGATCACCTGCCCTGGAAGGCTGCGGCCTATGACGTCCTGGGTCAGGCGCGCCGCGTCGATCAGCTTTTCCAGCTCCACGCCGGTTTCGTAACCGCTTTCCTGGAGGAGATAGACGAGGTCCTCGGTGCAGATATTGCCCGTCGCGCCCGCGGCGAAGGGACAGCCGCCGAGACCGCCGACGGCCGCGTCGTAATGGGTGACGCCCTCGCTCAGGCCCGTCATGACGCAGGCGAGGCCGACGCCGCGCGTGTTGTGGAAATGCAGGTGGATGTCGAGCCCCGGCGCCGCCTCGCGGATCGCGCGGATCGCGGCGCGCACGGTGAGCGGTGTCGCCATTCCGGTCGTGTCGCCGAGCGAGACGCTGTCTGCACCGAGTTCCTGGTAGCGGCGGGCGATGCGGCCGACCTGCGCGGCCGGCACGACGCCTTCGAAGGGGCAACCGAAGGCGGTGGCGATCCCCCCCTCGACCGCGATGCCGGCGGCCTTCAGGGTTCCGATGACGTCCTCGAACTCCGACAGCGACCGTTCGATCGGGCGGTTCACGTTCTTGAGATTGTGAGTCTCGGAGGCCGAAACGACCGTATGCACCGCGTCGAGCGCACAGGCTGCTGCCCGTTCCGCCCCGCGCAGGTTCGGCACGAGCGCCGTGACATGGGCCCCCTCCGGACGGTCGATGCCGGCGAGCACCTCCTCGGCATCGGCCAGTTGCGGCACGGCGCGCGGGCTGACGAAAGACGTCACCTGCATGTGGCGCAGGCCGCTGGCGAAGAGCGCGTTGACGATCCCGATCTTCCTGGTCGTCGGGATGAAAACCTTCTCGTTCTGGAAACCGTCGCGGGGGCCGACCTCGCAAACGGTGATCCGGTCACCTTCGGGGACGGGGGGCGCTTTGGACATGGGTCGACTCCTTTCGGCTTGATCTGGCCGGCCGTGGCCGCTCGTCCGGCCCGGTCATGCGTCAGATGACAAGCGATGACCGCCAACGGCAAGGGCACGACTCCCGAGCCCTGCCCGCTGCAACTGCGAAAGTCGGGGGGGCTTGACAGCATGCGCTGTCGCCGGATCTCCGGGCCCGGATGCGGCCGTGCGCAAGCTATCCTGCGGTATGGACGCCAGAATGCGCCGAGGTCCGACCCGGCGACGCAGTGCAGCATTTGCCCTCTCGGATGGCGGCGGAGGCATCGCGAATCACGATGGCACCTGTCTCACCCGGCTGCGACGGCTTGCAAAGCGGCCTGACTTGTCCTTTCCTCTGCCCTGCTTGAGGGAGGAAGCACCTATGAAGATGTTCAACGCCACCTCGGCCGTGTTCGGCGCGACGTTGGCCGCGACGGTCTCCGTCGCCGCCCCGGCTTCGGCCACCGAGTGCATTGCGCCGTCGGCCCCCGGCGGCGGCTGGGATTTCACCTGTCGCACGATCGGCCGTATCCTGACCGAACTCGACCTCGTTGACGGCAATGTGCAGGTCACCAACATGCCCGGCGGCGTCGGGGCGGTGACCTACGCGACGGTTGTGAACGAACGCCCGGCGGACGAGGACCTGTTCGTGGCGACCTCGACCGTGGGCATCACCCAGATCGCGCAGGGCCGGTACCCTGCCCCCGTCGATGCGGTGCGCTACCTTGCCATGCTCGGCGCCGATGTCGGCGTGATTGCCGTCGATGACGACAGCCCGATCGAGTCGCTCGACCAGCTGACCGAAATCATGGCCGACGATCCCGCATCCGTCGTCACCGCGGGGTCTTCCGGTGCGGGGGGCTGGGATCACATCCGGCTGCTGATGGTCGCACGCGAGGGCGGGCTTGATACGCTGGGCGACCTGCGCTGGGTCCAGTTCGACGGTGGTACCGACGCCGTCACGCAGATGATGGGCGGACAGGTCGACGTCGTCTCCACCGACCTGGGCGAGATCGCGGGCTTCGTGGATTCGGGCGACATCCGCATTCTCGCGGCCCTGTCGGACGAACCGATCCCGGCCTTCCCCGACATCCCGACCGCGCAGTCACAGGGCATCGACGTGACCGGTTACAACTGGCGCGGGCTCTATACCGGCGGCGATGTTTCGGACGAGGCCTACAACGCCTGGGTCGACAAGCTCGAGACGCTCTACAACTCCGAGAACTGGCAGACTGCGGCGGTCGAGTTCGGTCTCGTCCCGATCTGGCGCGGCGGCGCGGAGTTCGAAGAGTATGTCCGCGAGCAGGAGGAGGTCATGGCCGAGATTTCGCGCGACATCGGCGTGATTGAATGACTGTAAGGCTTTCGGGCGCCGCGATCTTCGTGATCGCGGCGCTCTATACATGGTACGGTCGCGGGTATTCGGCCCCCTTCGGAGACGTCCTTGGCCCGTCGGTCTTTCCGATGATCGTCGGCATCCTTGCGATGATCCTGTCGGCGTCGCTCGTCGTTTTTCCGTCGGGTCAGGTCGCCTGGCCGGATCGCAGCCACATGCTCCGGCAGATCGCCGCGCTCGCTGTTCTTCTCGGTTACACCTTTCTTCTTCTTCCGCTGGGCTTTCCCATCGCGACCTTCGGCCTGATCGCGTGCCTCGGCATCGTCCTCGGAGGTGCGCCGCTGAAGGCCGTCGCTCTCGGCGCTGTTCTCTCCCCCGGTCTCTGGGTGCTTTTCGATCAGGTGCTCGGCCTGCCGCTGCCCCTCATGGGCCATTGGCTTGAACGATAGGCAGGACAGCCCATCATCATGGAAACCTTCTCGCTCGTCGCCCAGGGATTCGCCGTCGCGCTCACGCCGCTGAACATCGCGCTGCTGCTGCTCGGCTGCTTCGGCGGAACGCTCATCGGCGCACTTCCGGGCCTGGGACCCGTGAACGGCGTCGCCATCCTGATCCCGCTGACCTTCGCCTTCGGCTTCGACGCCACCTCATCGATGATCCTGCTCTCGGCGGTCTATTTCGGCTGCATGTACGGCGGGCGGATCAGTTCGATCCTGCTCAATATTCCCGGCGACGAGCCTGCGGTGATGACCACGCTCGACGGGTACCCGATGGCCAAGCAGGGCCGCGCGGCCGATGCATTGGCCATCTCGGGCGTTGCGAGTTTCTTCGGTGCGACCGTCGCCGTCATCGGCCTGACCCTCTTCGCGCCACTTCTCGCGGGGTTGGCGATCTATTTCGGTCCGGCGGATTACTTCGCCCTCTACATACTCGCCTTCGTCACGATCGGCGGCATCGCCGGTGTCGATCCGCGCAAGACGCTCCTGTCAGCGCTGATCGGCCTGATGATCGCGACGGTCGGCATCGACCCGATCTCCGGCATGCCGCGCTTCACCCTCGGCAACTACCACATCTACGACGGGGTCGACGCCATCGTGGCGCTGGTCGGCCTTTTCGCGATTTCCGAGATTCTGATGCTGCTGGAAAAGGCGGCGAAGGACCGGGCAAGGCCCATCGGCCTGGACAGCTGGCTGCCCGACCTGCGGGAAATCTGGAAGACCCGCTGGGCCGTCCTTCGCGGATCGATCGTCGGCTTCGTCGCGGGCGTTCTGCCCGGGGCTGGCGCCTCGCTCGGCTCGGTGATGTCGTATTCGATCGAGAAACAGGCCAGCGACACGGAGGGCACCTTCGGCAAGGGCGATCCGCGCGGCGTCGCGGCGCCCGAGGCGGGCAACAACGCGGCTTCCGGCGGCGCGCTGATCCCGATGCTGTCGCTCGGTGTGCCCGGCTCCGGCACCACGGCGGTCATGCTGGCCATGCTGATCTCGCTCAACGTCCAGCCCGGTCCGCTCCTGTTCGAGCGCCAGCCCGACCTCGTCTGGGGCCTGGTGGCCTCGCTCTATCTCGGCAACGTGGCGCTCCTGATCCTCAACCTGCCGATGATCGGCCTGTTCAGCCGCCTGATGATGGTGCCGACATGGTCGCTGATGCCCATCGTGGCGGCGGTCAGCTTCGTGGGGGTCTTCTCGATTTCCAACTCGACCTTCGACCTGGAACTGATGATCATGTTCGGCGTGCTGGGATACCTCCTGCGCAAGCTGGACATCAGCCTCGTGCCGCTCGTCCTCGGCCTGCTGCTGGGCGGCGACATGGAGCGCAACCTGCGCCGCGCCATGTCGATCTCGGACGGTGACTGGGGCGTGCTGATCGCGAGCCCGATTTCCGTCACGCTTTACGTGCTGACGCTGTTGTTCCTCGGCCTTTCGGTCTGGCTGGCGCTGCGCGACCGCAAGCGCGCGCAGTCCCGCGTGATGGAAGGCTGACGGGGCGGCGCCGGGGCGACGCGCATGGCATACGACCTTCAGTCGCTCGAGCTGTTCCGTGCGGTGGCCATGGACGGGAGCATTGCCGCGGCCGCGTCCCGCCACGGCATGTCGGCCTCCGCGGTGAGCAAGCGGGTCTCCGATCTCGAAAAGGCGCTTGGAACATCGCTGATCACACGTCACCGGCGCGGGGTCGAATTGACATCTGCCGGCACGCTCGTGCTGAAGCACGCGGCCGCGCTCGATGACCGCATCCAGCGCCTCGAGGCGGACCTGAAGGACGCGGCGCATGCGGCGCGCGGCACCATCCGGATGGCGGCGAATACCTCGGCCATAACGCAGTTTCTGCCCGAAGACCTCGCCGAGTTCATGCTGTCCAACCCGGGGCTGACCATCCGCATGGCCGAGAAGGAAAGCGTCGAGATCATCGAGGCGGTCAACTCCGGTGATGTCGAGATCGGCATCTTTTCAGGGTTTTCAGAGGCCCCGGGGCTGACGCTGCTGCCCTATCGGCGCGACACGCTCGTGGTGTGTGCGCCCAGTGGCCACCCGTTGACGCGACGCCGTGCCGTGACGCTGCGTGATCTCGACGGCGAGAAATACGTCGCGCTTCAGCGGCGGAGTTCGCTCCAGGCCCATGTGGACAGGTGTGCCGCGGAACTCGGCATCGACATCCAGACCACCGTCGAGGTCAAGAGCTTCGACGGCGTGCGGCGGATGGTTCAAGCGCGCCTCGGCATCGCCATCCTGCCGTTCGGCGCGGTGGAGGCCTACCTGCACGACGACAGCATTGCCATGGTCCCCATCGACGAGCCCTGGGCGACGCGCGACCTGTTGATCGCCGTACGCGACTGCGCAGCGCTGTCGCACCCCGCGCAGGCCCTGCTCGAAACCCTTCGTGGCTGACGAGGCACGCGCCCCGTGCGGCGGGTGCCGGGGTGGTCGGCCCCCTGCCACCATTGAATACCTCCTTTGGCGCAGAGCCGCTCGTTGGAGTGCTGCAGGGGTATCGCCCACCTTCATCGAGCGCGCTGGGGTGGCCGTTGATCCGGGCCGGCCTGATCGCGGCGGCATGGTGGCGGTGCGGGCGACGTTGCGCTCGTGCGTCCGGGTCTTCAGGTCCTTGTCCTGCGGGCGCGTGCGATCGCGGCCGCGGCGAGCACGTGGTGCGACATGGCGGCCTCTGCCCACTCGGGGTCGCGCGTTGCGATGGCCTGCGCGATGTCGTGGTGGTGGCGCGCTTGCCGGGCCATGTCCTGCGCCGAGTACATCCGGTACGTGCGCAACACCAACCCGAGATTGACGGCGAGCGACAGCATGGAGCTGAGGCGGGGCGAGCGCGCGGCCTGCGTGATGGTACGATGGAAGGCGGCGTTGGCCTCCGTCATGGCGTCGTAGTCGGCCTCGGTCCGCGCGGGCACCCGCGCGCTGATCGCGTCGGCGAGGCGGAAGAGCTCGGTGATTTCGGCGTCGCTGGCGAATTCGGCCGCGCGCCGCGCGCCGTAGCTTTCCAGCATCAGCCGGATGCGAAATATCTGGTCCACTTCGTCAGCGTGAAGGGCGGTGACGCGCAACCCCTCGCCCGGCGCCCGCGTGAGGAAGCCCTCGATCAGCAGGCGCTTGACCGCCTCGCGCACCGGGGTGCGCGACAGGCCCAGCCGATCGGCGAGGCCCATTTCCGTCAGCCGTTCGTCGGCCGGCAGGTCACCCGAAAGGATATCGGCGCGAAGCGTCAGATAGGCGCTGTCCGCGGCGCTGACCGGACGATCGTCCTTCGCCATCACGCAGCCCCGGACGCCGGGAAGCCGCCGGCCTTCATCACCATGCCCGGAAGCTCGTGGCCGAGCTGCTCTTCCAGCCAGCCGGCGGCGTCGATGCAGGCGTCAAGGTCGAGACCCGTGCAGATACCGGCACGTTCGAGCATGTAGACGAGATCCTCCGTCGGGATGTTGCCGGTTGCGCGAGGTGCGAAGGGACAGCCGCCCACCCCGCCGAGCGACGCATCGAGCGTGACCGCACCGGCCATGATCCCGGCCCATGCGTTGGCGAGCCCGGTATTGCGCGTATTGTGCAGATGCAAGCGGATCGGCACCTCGGGGAAGGCGCGGCGTACCGCGCCCACGCGTTCCATCACGTCCGCCGGCGTGGCGACGCCGATGGTGTCGGCCAGCGCCAGTTCGTCGGGCGGGTGAGCCATCGCGCGCTCGACAATCGTCAGCAGGCGGGCCAGCGGCACCTCGCCCTCGAAGGGGCAGCCGAAGGCGGCGCCAATGGTGAGGCCCGTACCAATGCGCCCCTTCGCGGTCTGCGCGATCTCGGCCCAGGCGGCGAGCGTTTCCTCGGTGCCGACGCCCTGATTGCGGCGGTTGAAGGTATCGGAGGCGACGACGACGAAGTTCGCCTCGTCGAGGCCGGCAGCGACCGCCCGCTCGAAGCCACGGGCATTCAGCGCGAGGCCGATGTAGCGCGCCGTCCCCTTCGGCAGGCGCGCCGCCAGCTCGTCGGCGTCGGCCATCTGGGGCACGCGCTTCGGGTTCACGAAGCTCGTCACCTCGAGCCGCCGGGCCCCTGCGTCCGATGCCTTTCGGATCAGGTCGAGCTTCGTATCCACGGAGAGAATTTCAGACTCGTTTTGTATACCGTCTCTGGCGGAAACCTCGACGATCTCGACGCTTTTCCCGGTTTCAAACATTTTTTCCTCCCGGCCCCTTCCATAATGGATACATCAGTGTATGCTTACTTCGCAACAAGAGCGAGGCCCGGGCGCGCACGACGCAAGATAATTGCGCATGGTCGGCCGGGTGCAGGGAGCGAGGATGAGCGAGACGGACGCTGTGCCGGGCCGGCAGGGGCCGCTGACCGATATCCGGGTGATCGAAATGGGCCAGCTTCTGGCCGGGCCCTTCTGCGGCCAGCTGATGGCGGATTTCGGCGCCGAGGTGATCAAGTGCGAACAGCCCGGCGTCGGCGACCCGATGCGGGTCTGGGGCAGGGAGAAGCCGCATGGCAAGTCGCTGTGGTGGCCCGTCGTCGCGCGCAACAAGAAGAGCCTGACCCTCAACCTGCGTACAGAGGAAGGTCAGCAGGTGGTTCGCGATCTGGTCGCGGAGGCCGACGTGCTGCTTGAGAATTTCAGGCCCGGGACGCTCGAGCGCTGGAATCTCTCCTATGACGAGCTCTCGAAGATCAACCCGAAGCTCATCCTCGTCCGTGTCACGGGCTTCGGGCAGACCGGACCTTATGCGCGGCGCGCGGGATACGGCGCCATCGGCGAGGCGATGGGGGGCTTGCGCTACGTGGTGGGCGACCCTTCGACGCCGCCCTCGCGCATGGGCATCTCGATCGGCGACGAGCTGGCGGCGACCTACGCCTGCCTTGGCACCATGATGGCCTTGCACGCGCGTGAGCGCACGGGCCGCGGGCAGGTGGTCGACAGCGCGATCTACGAGGCGGTGCTGGCCATGATGGAAAGCCTCGTGAGCGAATACGACGTCACGGGCTATGTCCGCGAGCGCACCGGTGCGATCCTGCCGAACATCGCGCCCTCGAACGTCTACGAAACGGCGGACGGTCAGTACCTGCTGATCGCGGCGAACCAGGACACCGTGTTCAAGCGTCTCGCCGCCGCGATGGGCCGGCCGGAGCTCGCAGAGGATGCGCGCTATGCCACCCACTCCGCACGGGGAACACATCAGGCCGAACTCGACGCGCTGGTCAACGACTGGACGAAGACCGTCGAGCTGGAGCCGCTGGAGCAACTGCTCGAGGAGCACGGGGTGCCCTGCGGGCTTATCTACAAGGCCGAAGACATGCTGCGCGACCCTCATTTTGCCGCGCGAGAGGCGATCGTGGAGGTCGAACATCCCGATTTCGGGCCGATGAAGATGCAGAACGTGGCGCCGCGGCTCTCGGACACGCCCGGCGCGGTGCGCCACGTCGGACCGGCGCTCGGGCAGCACACCGAGGAAGTGCTTGCAGGGGTGCTCGGCTACGACGGGGCGCGGATTGCACGCCTGAAGGAGGCGGGCGTGATCTGAAGCGGCGAATGCCATTCGTCGAACATTGCAATGATCAACGTGTCAGGGAGGAGACGATCATGGCGAAGACCGGACTTTGGGCTGCAGGGGCCGTGGCGATCGCGGCTGCGGGCGCTGTTCAGGCGGAAGAGGATATCACCGTCACGCATTGGGGCGTCCTGATGTACGGCGCGCCCTATGCCGTCGCGATGGACCAGGGGTATTTTGCGGAGGCGGGTGTCGAGATCGACGATATCCTGACATCCTCGGGGGGCGGCACGACTGTGCGAAACGTGCTTTCCGGCGATCTGCTCTACGGGGAGACCAGCCTCGCCGCCGCCGTTGCGGCACATCTTTCGGGCCGCGAGATCGTCATCGTCAACACGGGGGCCGACACTGTCGCCGATCTCCTCTGGGTGGCCATGCCCGACAGCGATATCGAGTCGATCGAGGATTTCGTCGGCAATCGCGTCACCTACACCCGGCCGCAATCGGTGACCGACATGACCCTGCGCATGGCGCTCGACGAGGCCGGAATATCATCTGACGATGTGGAGCTGATCGCGGCAGGCGGGATCGGCGACGGTCTGACGATGCTTGAGCAGGACGGAGCGGACGCCGTGCCGATCCTGGAACCCATCTGGGCGGCGACCCGCGACAAGTACAAGGCTGTGCTCGAGCTCGACACGGCGCTGCCGCGCATCAGCCAGACAGTGGGCATCACGACCCCGCAGATGATTGAACAAAAGCCCGAGGAACTGCGTGCCGTGATCGAGGGCCGGCGCATGGGTGTGCAGTACATCCAGGAAAATCCCGAAGAGGCCGCGCGCATCTTCGCGGATGCCTACGAAGGTGATGTCGAGGTGATGGAAACCGCGATCAACGCGATGCTCGAGATCGACTACTGGTCCGAAGGTGCGCTCAACTACGAGCAGATGGACCGCAAGATGGGGGGACTGCGGCTCGTGGGCGTCATCGACGAGGATGTCGACTGGTCCGAGCTCGTGGACGAGCGGTTCCTGCCCGAAGACCTGCGCGGCGACTGAGGGAGGGGCTCTTGACCGGCGAGATACACGCACGCCTCGAGGGAGTCACGCGGGTCTATCCGGCCGTGGCCGGCAACCCGCCCGTGCACGCCCTCGGGCCTGTCGACCTCGAACTGCGCCGCGGCGAGTTCTTCTCCATCGTCGGCCCGTCGGGCTGCGGCAAGTCCACCTGCATGGATGTGCTTGCCGGCCTCGCCCCGCCGAGCGAGGGCGAGGTCAGCTTCGAGGGCAAGCCGGTCAAGGGCACCGTTCCCGATGGAGTCGGGGCCGTCTTTCAGGAGGATGCCTCTTTTCCGTGGCTGACGGTTCGGGATAACGCGGCCTTCGGGCTGCGCCGCAAGGGCTTCGACCCGGCGGAGATCAGGCGCCGCGTCGACTATGCACTCGGGTTCATGGGGCTGCGCGACTTTGCGGATGCCTATCCGGCGCAGCTTTCGGGCGGCATGCGGCAACGCGTATGCATCGCACGGACGCTCGTTCTGCAGCCGCGCCTCATCCTGCTCGACGAACCCTTCGGCGCGCTGGACGCCCAGACGCGTCTTCTGATGGGGGACGAGCTCTTGAGGCTCTGGCGGGAGACCGGTGCAACGGTCCTTCTCATCACGCATGCGCTCGACGAGGCCGCGATGTTGTCGGACCGGGTCGGCGCGATGTCGGCAAGGCCCGGCCGTCTTCTCGAAACGCTCGACACGGGCTGGCCGCGCGAAAGGGACTCCAGCATGCTCGAGGGAGAAACCTTCGGACATGTAACCGGCCGGCTGTGGCAACTGCTGCGGTCGGAGTCGCAGGCCGCGATGGGGCAGCACCCCGATGCAGGGCGGGGTAGCGATCATCGGGAGGCCGTATGACGCGGCTGGCCTGGATCCGTCTGGCGATCGTTTTCGCCGCGCTGGCCTTGCTCGAGTGGCTGGTACAGTCGGGCCGGATTTCGACCCACACCATGATCCCACCAACGCAGATGGTCACCGAACTCTGGACGCTGCTGGCTTCGGGCGAAATCACGGATGATATCAAGCAGACTCTCGGCAATGTTGCGATTGCCTGCCTTCTTTCCGTCACGGTCGGCTTCGCAACCGGCGCCGGCATTCACGCGATCCCGCGGCTTCGCCGGGCGCTTGATCCATTCCTGACCACATACTACGCGGTTCCGTTTTTCGTCTTCTACCCGCTTCTCGTCTACATTTTCGGGATGAACAATCTCCCCATGATCGCGATCGGCTTCATGTTCGCCGTCGTTGCGATGATCATCAATACCCTGAACGGGCTCGACAAGATCCCGCGCGTTTACGGCAAGGTCGGACGCATGCACCAGATGGGGCGGCTCTCGAAGGCGCTCCGCATTCAGATCCCGGCCGCCATGCCGAACCTGTTCACGGGACTCAAGCTCAGCGTCGCCTATTCGTTCATCGGCGTGATCGCGTCGGAGTTCATTCTCGCTCCGGGTGGGCTCGGTTATGCCATATCATTCGCCTATGACAATTTCGACAACGCGACGATGTATGCCTTGATGCTCTTCATTCTCGTTCTCGTCACGGCGATCAACATGACCCTGCATTACATCGAGCAGCGACTGCTGCGCCGCCAGGGCCTTTGAGGGACTCAGATGCTGCGCAATACTCCGTATATGGTCGATGTCGCGCTGGTGGTCCTCGGCATCATCGTCGTCTGGCAGTTCCTGCACATGGGCGCAGGGGACGTCGCGATTTCATCGCCGGCCGCGACAGCTGTTCGGGCGGGAGAGCTCCTGCTGTCCGGCAGCTTCTGGCCACACGCCGCCGAGACGGGGCTGGCGCTCTTCTATGCCCTCCTTCTCGCGCTGACGATAGGGCTCGGCGTCGGTACGCTTCTGGGCGCACACAGGCTGTCCGGCGCAGTGGCCGAGCCGATCCTCGTTGCGCTTTACTCTCTTCCCAAGATCACGCTTTACCCGGTGATCCTGCTGATCTTCGGGCTGGGCATCGAGGCGAAAGTCGCCTTCGGGGCGATACATGGGGTCATCCCGGTCACGATTTTCACGATGAACGCAGTAAAGAACATCAACCCGGTCTTTCTCCGAACGAGTCGCGTTCTGGGCATGGGGCCAGTCCAAACCGCGACCCATATCCTGTTTCCGGCAACATTGCCTGAAATCGTGTCGGGGCTGCGGGTCGGGTTTTCTCTGACGCTCCTCGGCGTGATAATTGGCGAGCTGTTTGCCTCACACAGCGGGATGGGCTTCCTCGTGATGCGCGCCATCGGGACGCACGACGTGGCCACCATGATGGCGGTCACGTTGATCCTTGCAGTCGCTGCCATCGTGATCGCGTCGGTCTTGATCTATGTCGACAATCGCCTTCACCGACGCGTCTGACCGACACTCTCCGGCGACCGGGTCCGCGCCGGAGAGAACACGCATCGATCCGTAAGCCCGGGCTTGGCCGGCTCACGCGATCTGGCAGCCGCAGGAGACATGGCTCGGGTGTCGCCTCCCCGCCGCGCGCCTGATTGCCGGCGCGTTCCCTGGCTGCGCCTCGCGCCGCAGCTCCTTGACGCGGCCGCGCCGCGCGGCGGGTCAAGCTGAAAGGGCTTTCTGGTACCGCCTCCCCGGCTCGAACGGGGGACCTCTTGATCCACAATCAAGCGCTCTAACCAACTGAGCTAAGGCGGCCCGATGTGCCGGGAGTTAGCCGTGCGCCGCCCGCAATGCAAGCCCCGCGCGACGATTTCAGAGGCCTGCGGGCCGCGCAGGGCCCCGCAGGCCGGGGTCCTGCGCTGCAACTTGCCAAGGCAGGCGCCCGGGGCTAAGCGGCTGAGGCGCCGGCATGGGCGATATCCACGC
>NZ_JAWLFS010000051.1:0-14846 GCF_041685465.1 Rhodosalinus sp.
GTGGCCGGAGGCGCGTGTTCGCACGCGGCGGCCGATCATGCCGCCGCAAGCGTGCTCGCACGCACCGCCCTGCGCCCGGCCGCCACGGGTGGGTGGCATCACGCACCCTACGGCCATCTTCCGTGCCGGATTTCCCGGTGAACCGTGGAAAACGGCCACTCCTCGGGCGTCTCCGCCACTCCGTGCTTCACCGGGTTGATGTGGCAATACCGGATGAACGCGAACGTAGGGTGCGTGCTCGCACGCACTGCCCGCCCACGCCCACACCCTCCCCCGCAGGTGCGTGAGATCACGCACCCTACGCCCAACGCCCCGACCGCCTCTCGCGATGCAGCGACGAATACGGCCAATCCTCGGGCGTCGTTACCAATCCGTGCTTCACCGGGTTGATATGGCAATACGAAATCAGCCCCGCCCGATCCTCCTCGTCCCGGACGTGATGCTCCCAGAACCGGCGCTGCCATATCGCGCGCTCGCCACGCGCGATGTCGCTCGACCGGCGTGGCCCGGCGGGCAAGCCGCGCGAGAAGCGCGTCTTGATCAGCCGCCAGCGGGTCGAGAAGTCCGCCTCGCCCGCGGGCAGCGTCCAGACGGCGTGGAGATGGTCGGGCAGCACCACCCAGGCGTCGATGCGGAAGGGGCGCTCTGCCCTTGTCTTGCGCACCGCATCGCGCAGACGGTCGATTTCGCTCACGAGACGGTCATCGCCCCGCTCTCGCAGTGAGACGGTGAAAAAGATCGTGGCGCCGGGAACGCGGGGACGCTTGTAGTTCGGCATGGGCTCTGCATGGCCCACCCAGGTTTAACGGAGAATGAAGATCGGTGCGTGAGATCACGCACCCTACGCCACCCTACGCCACGCCCGGCTCCTTCCCGGCCGGTTTCGCCGGCGTCTCGGGCTTCGGGGTCGCAGGCGGGCGGGGGGTCTTTCGGGCGTCGACGAAATCGTTGTAGCCCATGGGGCTGTCCTTCCCTGCCGGGGCGGGATGCGCCGGTGCCCTCCGATGACAGAGTTGACGCCGCGTGACAATCGCCCGCGTGCAGGCCGCTTCCGATCCCCCTTGCCATCCCGCCCCGAACCTGTCATACGGCGTGGGCTAACGTTACTCCTCTCGACCAGCTGTCTCCCTTACCGGCGCTCAGTTCATCGATACGGACGACTGACGCCAGGCTGCCGCATGCTGCGGGCAGCATACAAGCAAGGAGACCACGGACATGGCCAATGGCACCGTGAAATGGTTCAACACCACCAAAGGCTTCGGCTTCATCCAGCCCGAGACGGGCGGCAAGGACGTCTTCGTCCATATTTCCGCCGTCGAGCGGGCGGGCCTGACCGGCCTCGCCGATGACCAGAAGGTGACCTTCGACATCGAGACCGGCCGCGACGGCCGCGAGTCCGCGTCGAACCTCGCCCTCGCCTGAGCCGACAACATCCCGGCATCAAGGGGCGCGGCGGGGTGATCCGCCGCGCCCTTTTTCTTGCGCCGACCGGGGCCCCCGGGGAATACTGGCGCCATGACGATGACCGCGATCCTCACCAACTGCCCCGACGAGGCCACCGCCGACGCCATCGCAGAGGGGCTGATCCTCTCCCGCCTCGTGGCCTGCGCGAACCGCTACGCGCCGATCCGCTCGCTCTTTCACTGGCAGGGCGCGGTCGCGCGGGAGACCGAGGTGCCGCTCCTCCTGAAGACGCGGCCCGCGCTCGCCGACCGGGCCGAGGCGGAAATCCGGCGCCTGCACCCCTACGACTGCCCGCCGATCCTGCGCATCGCGATGGAGGCGAACGCGGATTTCCTCGACTGGATCCGCGAAGAGACGCCGGGCTGACGGTCACCGGGCGGCTCTGCGCGGGGCAGCGACGCACGGCTGACCGGGCCCCTCGGGCGGGCGATGCGGACCCGGGCGCGGGGCTCCGGCGTTGATTCTGCGAACGGCGATGCCACTATACCGTCACCACTGTCCCAGACCGGAGAGCCCGCCATGATCGATCGCCGCACCCTTATCGCCGCTGCCGCGGGCGCCGCCGCGCTGCCCGGTGCCGCGGTCGCACAGGCCGCGCAGCTGCCGCAGCGGCTGCGCCCGCAGCGCGTCTCGATGCGCGGAACGACCCGCACGCCCTACCTGATCGTGCTGCCGCGCAGCCATTTCCTCTATTTCGTGGACCGCCCCGGCGAGGCGCTGCGCTACGGCGTCGGCGTGGGCCGCGCGGGGCTGGAGTTCACCGGGGACGCGGTGATCGAGGTCAAGAAGGAATGGCCCACCTGGCGGCCGACCGACGAGATGATCGAGCGCGACCCGGACGAATACGAGGACTTCAAGGACAACGACGAGGTTCAGCCGGGCGGGCCGGACAACCCGCTCGGCGCGCGGGCGCTCTATCTTTTCCGGAACGGGCGCGACACCTACTACCGGATCCACGGCACCAACGCGCCCGAAACGATCGGTCAGTCGGTCTCGAACGGCTGCATCCGGATGCTCAACGAGGATGTCATCGATCTTTACGAGCGCGTGCCGGTGGGAACGCCGGTGACCGTGCGGCTCTGACTGCCGGGCTTTCGCCCGCCGGGCGTCTCACTTTCGCCATACTCGATTCGTTAACCTGTCGGTGTGAGGGTGCAGACGAAGTTCGGAAAGGCAGTGCAGATGGCATTCGCAGGAATTCTTCTCGGCGTCGCCGGCGGCCTCCTCGCGGCGGTCGCGGCATTGGTGTTCGGCGCCGGCTGGGCGGTTGCTCTGGCGCTTTACGTGCTCGGCGGCAGCGCGCTGGCATTCGGCCTGACGACGATGGCGGCGCTGGGCGTGATACCACGCGCCCGCGGCCTCGATACGGCGGCCCAACGCGCCGGATACTGACAGCGGCAGAGGGCGTGACTTCGGCGGCCCGGATCATGTAGCGTTCGACCGATGGCCCGTGTCGGGCCCTGGGGCGCCGCCTTGAACGAGTATGACCTTCTGGTGATCGGGGCCGGCCCCGCGGGTGCCGCAGCGGCGCTTCGGGGGGCTGCGCAGGGGCTGCGGGTCGCGCTCGTGGACCGCCACGCCTTCCCGCGCAACAAGCTCTGCGGCGGCGGGGTGACGGGACGCGCGCGCCGCGAGGCCGCGGCCCTGCTGGGCGGCACGCCGCCCGACGCGCTGATGGAGCCGCGCGGGCACTTCGAGTTCTACGCCGACGGTGCGCCACTGGGCCGGATCGAGGGTGTGCCGCCGGTCTGGATGACGACGCGGGTCGCCTTCGACGCGCATCTGGTGGAGGCCGCCCTCGACGCCGGTGCCGCGGATTTCACCGGGCGCCCCGTCGCCGAGATCGACCCGGACGTCCCGGCGGCGACGCTGCGCGACGGCACGCGGCTCACCGCGCCGCTGATGGTCGGGGCGGACGGCGCGACCGGTGTGGTGGCGCGGGCGCTCCACGGCGCACCGCCCGATCCCGAACGCCTCGGCTTCGCGCTCGAGATCGAAGCGCCCCCTGCGCCCGATGCTGGTGCGGACGCCCCCGTGCGCATCGATTTCGGTGCGGCGGCATGGGGCTACGGGTGGAGCTTTCCGAAGTCCGGCAGCACGACCGTCGGCGTCGGCGGCGTGCACGCGCGCAACCCGTCGATGAAGGCGGCGATGCGGGACTATCTCGCACTCCTCGACATCGCGGACGAAGAGGCGCGTCTGCAGGGCGCCTTCCTGCCCTTCGGCCACTTCCACCGGCGCCCGGGCCGCGGCGGGGTAATGCTCGCCGGCGATGCGGCGGGGCTCGTCGACCCGATGACGGGCGAGGGCATCGGCCACGCGCTCGCCAGCGGGCGCATGGCCGCGGAGGCGGCCGCGCAGGCGCTCTGCGGGGGGCACCCGCATCGGGCGTTGCGCCACTACGGGAAAGCGCTGCGCCCGATGCACCGCTCGCTGCGCTACGCGATCTTTCTGCGCCATCTCGTCTACGGCACGCGGCTGCGCGACGGGTTCATCTCGGCCTTCCGGAGGTCGGGCCGGCTGCGTTACGACTACATGCGGATGCTCGGCGGGGAACTCGAATACGACGACATCGCACGGCGGGCGCTCGCCCGGCTTCCCGGGCTCGCGGCCCGCGCGACAGCGGCGCGGCTGCGCCCGGCGCGGAGTTGAACGCGCGTCAGCCGAGGCGCGCGGCCCAGCTTTCGATATCGCCCGCACGCAACGCGCCGCTCTGGCGCGCGCGTTCGCGCCCGCCCGCCCATCCGACCATCGTCGGAATGCCGCGGATGCCGTGTTTCGCGCCGGCCTCGGGGAAGTCCTGCGTGTTGAGCTTGACCAGCCGCGCGCGCCCCGTCAGCGCCTGCGCCGCCTTGTCGTACTCGGGCGCCATCATCCGGCAGGGCCCGCACCACGGCGCCCAGAAATCCACCACGAGCGGAAGATCGTCCGTGCGCGCGGCCTTGGCGAGGGTCTTCGGATCGACCTCGACCGGCTTCGCGGGAATCAGGGCCGCGCCGCAGGTCCCGCATTTCGGGCCGGCGCCCAGCCGCTCGGCCGGAACCCGGTTCACCTGACCGCAGTCGAGGCAGGTGATCTTCTTCGCCGCGCTCATGGCGTGTCTCCGCTCCTACATATTCGGGTTTCGATATATGGAGACCCCGACGACGGGTGCAAGCCCGGCGTGACGTAGCGGCACTTCGAAAAACTTTTGCGTGGTCGGTATCGTCGGCTAGGCTCATCATGGTCCGGGTCGCGCAGGGAGGAGGCGCGCCGGGCGCAAGGGAGGACCGGAGCCGGGCAGAAGACCCGGCCCGGACAGGGAGTGAAAAACCATATGCTGAGCGTCAGCGACCTTCACCTGTCCTTCGGCGGCATCAGGGCGCTGCAGGGTGTGAGCTTCGAGGCGACGCCGGGCGGCATCACGGGCGTGATCGGGCCGAACGGCGCGGGCAAGACCAGCCTCTTCAATGCGATCTCGGGGTTCTACACCCCCGACCAGGGACGCGTCACCTTCGAGGGCCGGGATATCACGGGGCTGTCGCCGGACCGGCGCGCGGCTCTGGGCATCGCGCGCACCTTCCAGAACATCGCGCTCTTCCGCGGCATGACGGTGCTCGACAACATCAAGCTCGGCGGTCACACGCGGCTCGGCGCCAACCTGTGGCAGGCGCTCGCCTATTTCGGCCCGGCACGGCGCGAGGAGCTCGCCTTCCGGGCCGAGATCGAGGAGCGGGTGATCGACTTTCTCGAGATCGACCACATCCGCAAGGCGCCGATAACCGCCCTGCCCTACGGGCTGCAGAAGCGGGTCGAGCTCGGCCGCGCGCTGGCCATGCAGCCCAAGGTTCTCATGCTGGACGAGCCGGTGGCCGGCATGAACCGCGAGGAGACCGCCGACATGGCGCGCTTCATCCTCGACGTTCAGGAGGAGTTCGGCACCACGATCCTGCTCGTCGAGCACGACATGGGGCTGGTGATGGACATCTGCGCGCACATCGTCGTGCTGAACTTCGGCCAGCAGATCGCCGCCGGCACGCCCGCCGAGGTGAGCGGCAACGACGAGGTGATCGAGGCCTATCTGGGCGCCGCGGCCTGAGGGAGGAAAGATGGGGCAGTTCCTGCAATTCGCGATCAACGGGCTGATGTCGGGCGCGATCTACGCGCTGATCGCGGTGGGCATCGTCTCGGTGTTCAAGGCGACCAAGGTCGTCAATTTCGCCCATGGCTACGTCATCATGGTGGGCGCGTATTTCTACTACACCTTCGCGGTGCTGGTGCCGGGCATGGACTGGGCGCCCGCGTGGCTCGCCTCCTGGCAGCCCGCGTGGCTGACGGCGATGCGCGCAGAGCTGCCCGTGATGTCGCCCATGGGGCCGGTGCTCGACTGGGTGCAGAACCTGCCGCGCATCCTCTTCGGGCTCGCGGGCGCGGTGCTCGCCAACGCGGCGCTCGGCCTCGTGATCGAGCGGACCCTGATGCGGCCGCTGATGGGGCAGTCGGTCTTCGCGATGATCATGATCACGGTGGGGCTTATCTCCATCCTCGCGGGCGCGGTGCAGCTCGTCTGGACGGCGGACGCGGATTTCGTGCCGCATATCGCCCCCAACGCCCCGGTGCGCTTCGACGTGGGCGAGACGACGATCTTCCTCTTCGGCGCCGACATCGTGAACATGATCGTCGCGCTCCTGATCTTCGGAGCGATCGTGGCGATGGTGCGCTTCACCAAGTCGGGCGTGGCGATCCGTGCCACGGCGGAGGACCAGTCCACCGCCTACAGCATGGGGATTTCCGTTCCGAAGGTGTTCTCGCGCGCCTGGATGCTCGCCGCGGCGACCGGCGCGGTCGCGGGCGCCATTCTCGCCACGCGCAACGGGATCTCGCCCTCGCTCGGGCTCTTCGGCTTCTCGGTGCTGGCCATCGTGCTGATGGGCGGGCTCGATTCCTACGTCGGCGTGTTCATCGCGGCGCTCGCCGTCGGCATCCTCGAGGCGCTGACGCAATGGCAGCTCGGCGGCGACTGGGCCGAGATCGTTCCTTACGTCGCTGTGCTCATCGTGATCCTGATCCGGCCGCACGGCCTCTTCGGGCAGAAGGAGGTCGAGCGGATATGATCACCGGCAATCTCAAGGCGAGCTATGCCGCCGACGAGCGCGTCTTCGACAACCCCAACAAGCGGGCCTTCTTCTACGCCTCCCTGCTCGCGCTGGCGGGGATGGCGGCGTTCGCCAACGACTACGTGATCCTCGTCGCCTGCCAGATGGGCATCCTCCTGATCGCGGTGACCGGCGTGAACGTGGTCACGGGCTACACCGGGCTCATCTCGCTCGGGCACGCGGCCTTCGTCGCGGTGGGGGCCTACACGGTGACGATCTTCCACACGGCCTTCGCCGGGACGATCCCCGACGGGATGATGGCGCTGATCGCGATTCCCCTCGCGGTCGCGGTCAGCACGCTCGTCGGGATAATCGTCGGGCTGCCCGCACTCCGGGTGAAGGGGCTCTACCTCGCCGTCGCGACGCTCTCGGCGAATTTCATCGTGATCTTCCTGATCGAACAGGAGGCCTTCGCGCGCTGGACGGGCGGCATGGTGGGCATCGACACGCCGGTGCCGAACCTGCTCGGCTGGCAGCTCGACACCAAGCGCGAGATGTTCGTCCTGATCGCGGCCCTCGGCGTGATCACGCTGCTGGCGGTGCAGAACCTCTTTCGCACGCGGGTCGGGCGGGCCTTCATCGCGATCCGCGACCGGGACTATTCGGCCGAGATCATGGGCATCTCGCTCTTGCGCTACAAGCTGACGAGCTTCGCGATCTCCGCCGCGCTCTGCGGGCTCTCGGGCGCGCTCTTCGCCTATTTCTACGCGCGCATCCTGCCCGAGCAGTTCGAGCTCGCCCTCTCGCTGGAACTGGTCGCGGCGATGATCGTGGGCGGCATGGGGCGCACGATGGGGCCGGTCTTCGGCGTTCTGGTGATCGTCATGGTCCCCGAGGTGATCAAGTCGATCTTCGGCGTCGCCACCGGCGGCGTGGCGGGTGTGGCACAGCTCCTCGCGCCGCTGCAGGAGATCGCCTTCGGCCTGCTGATCGTGCTGTTCCTGCTCTTCGAGCCCTTGGGACTCAACCACATGGCCGACCGGGCGCTGCGCGCGCTCAACCGCTGGCCCTTCGCCCGCTGAACGCGGGCCAATGACAAGACACCGCGAGACAACCCAGGGAGAGAGACGCATGACACTGACGAGACGCAGCTTCCTCGCCACCGGCGCGGCCGCCTCGGCCGCGATCGGCACGCCGATGATCGTGAAGGCGCAGCCCAGCGAATACGTGTTCGGCTCGTCGCTGCCGATGACCGGCCCCTTCGCCACCGCGGGCCAGCTCGTGGCGCCGGCGCTCAAGATGTTCGAGGACCTCGCCAACGAGGACGGCGGCATCGGCGGGGTGCCGATCCGCACGACGGCGGAGGATTCGGGCTACGTGCCGCAGAACGCGCTCGCCAACTACCAGCGCGCGCTCGCCACCGAGGAGAACCTCGTCTACTACTACGGCGACAGCACCGGCTTCATGAAGCTGGTCGCGCCCGAGCTGAAGGGCGAGAACGCGCGGCTGATGGGCTCGACCTCCTTCGCCTCGGAGCTCGCCAACCCGGAGAAGAACCCCTACCAGTACCTCGCGGGGCCCTCCTACGAGGACCAGTTCGACATCCTCCTGCAGAACATCGCCAACCAGGGCGGCTCGACGGTCGCCTTCATCTATTCCAACACCGAGTTCGGGCGCGACCCGCTCGAGCGCGGGCGGGCCAGGGCCGAGGAGCTCGGCATCGAGGTGGTGCTCGAGGAGAGCACCAAGGCACAGGGGGCCGACGTGCCCACCCATGTCACCAAGCTCGCCCAGTCGAACGCCGAGTACTGCATCCTGCAGGGCTACGTCACCGGCGTCTGGCCGCAGCTGATCGGCGGCGCGCGGCAGTTCGGGCTGCCGACGAAGTTCATGGGCACCTTCTGGGGCATGGAGAAGCTGATCGCCGACCGGGTGACGGCCGAGTCCGGCCCCTTCCTCGACGGCTACCTCGGCGTGATGCCCTACCGCTATTCCTACGACGCCGAGAACGCGCCGCGCTACGCGCGCTACGCGGAGTATCAGAAGACGGCCTTCGCGGGCACGCCGCTCGAGACCTACATGCCCACATGGGGGCTGCAGTCGCTCTGCGCGATGGAACTCGGCCTGATGGCGCTCAGGCAGGTCCACGACGAGGGCAAGGAACTCACCGCCGAGAACGCCGCCGAGGCGCTGGCCTCCATCCAGGACTGGGACTCGGGCGGCTTCTTCGGCGTGCCGGTCAGCATGGAAGGCAACAAGATCGGCACCGGCCGGGTCTACGAGTACTCGGCCGAGACGAACCTGTTCACGCCCGCCTCGGACTGGTTCACCGTCTGACGCCGCGAAGCCCCGGGCCGTCCCGGCCCGGGGCTGCCTCCGGCGGGGATATTTGGACCAAGAAGAAGGGCGGGACGCGTGCTGACCATCGAGAACGTCGAGGTGACCTATCACCATGTGGTGCAGGCCCTGCGGGGCCTCTCGCTCGAGGTGCCGGAGGGCCGGATCGTCACCCTTCTGGGCACCAACGGGGCGGGCAAGACGACGACGCTCAAGGCCGCCTCGAACCTCCTGGGGCTCGAGAACGGCGAGGTGGGCGAGGGGCGCGTGCTCTTCCGCGGGCAGGACATCCGCGGGATCGCGCCGGACCGGCTGGTACAGGAAGGGCTGTTTCACGTGCGCGAGGGGCGCCGCATCTTCGCGGAGATGACCGTCGAGGACAACCTGATCGCGGCGAGCTACGCCCTCGACCGCCGCGACGCGAAGGCCGATTACGACAAGGTCTGGGACTTCTTCCCGGTGCTCCGCGAACGGCGCAGGCAGGTCGCGGGCTATCTCTCGGGGGGCGAGCAGCAGATGCTCGCCTTCGGCCGGGCGATGATCGCGCGGCCGCGGCTCATCCTGATGGACGAACCCTCGCTCGGGCTTGCGCCGAAAGTGGTGGAGGAGATCTTCGCCACGATCCGGCGGCTCAACGCGGAGGACGGGGTGACGATCCTCGTGGTCGAGCAGAACGCCGGCGTCGCGTTTTCGGTCGCGGACTACGGCTACGTGATGGAGCACGGGCAGATCGTGATGGAGGGTCCGGTCGAGACCCTGCGCGACGATCCGGACATCCGGAGCTTCTACCTCGGCGTCGCGGGCGAGGGGGCGGCGCGGCAGAGCTTCCGGGACGTGAAACACTACAAGCGCCGCAAGCGCTGGCTGAGCTGAGGAGAGCGCCATGGCACGGACCTTCCGCACGCAGGTGGACATGATCGCGGGCCACGCCGCGAGCGCCCCCGACCGGGTGGCGATGCGCCAGAAGGAGCACGGCATCTGGCAGGAGCTCACCTGGGCCGGGCTGGAGGAGGTGGCGCGCGCGCTCGCCGCCGGGCTGATCGACCTCGGCATGGACCACGGCGCGCATTGCGGCATCCTCTCCGAGAACCGGCAGGAATGGGTGCTGGCGCAGTTCGGGATCGCGGCGGCGGGCGGCGTGGTCGTGGGCATGTATCCCACGAGCCCGGCGGCCGAGATCGAGCATCTGGTGAACGCCTCGGACACCGAGATCCTCTTCGTCGAGGATCAGGAGCAGCTCGACAAGATCCTCGAGCTGCGCGGACAGCTGCCGAAGCTGCGCCGGCTCGTCGTCTTCGACCCGCGCGGCACCGCCGGCGTGGAGGACTACGGCCTTCTGAGCTTCGAGACCCTCATGGCGCGCGGTCGCGCCGTGCTCGCCGCGCAGGAGGGCGAGATCGCGCGGCGGCAGGGGCTGGTGAAGGCCGGGGACACGGCGATGATGGTCTTCACCTCGGGCTCCACCGGGCTGCCCAAGGCGGCGATGATCAGCCATGCCAACCTCTCCGCCGCCGCCGACTACGCGCGCCAGATCTTCAGTGACTTCGCGCCGGGGACCAATATCCTGAGCTACCTGCCGCTCTGTCACATCGCCGAGCAGAACGTGACGGTGACCAATGCGCTCGCCGGGCAGATGGTGATGAACTTCGGCGAGAGCCTGCGCACCATCCGGCTCGACCTGCGCGACGTGGCGCCGGAGATCTTCTTCGGCGTGCCGCGCATCTGGGAGAAGACGCAGGCCGAGATCGGCGTGCAGGCGGCGACGGCCGGGCGGCTGCGCCGGCCGATGACGCTCAAGGCGCTCGCGGTGGCGCAGGACCTCGGTGCGAAGCGGCGCGACCGCTGGAGCCTCGGCGACCGGCTGCGCTGGCGGCTCTGGGACCTGCTGATCTACCGCCACATCCGCGCCTACCTCGGGCTCTCGCGCTGCCGCTTCGCGGTGACCGCCGCGGCGCCCATCTCGGAGGATCTGCTCGCCTTCGTGCGCGGCATCGGCATCAACGCGCGCGAGGCCTGGGGCATGTCGGAGACCACGGGCGCCGCGAGCATCCAGCCCGACTGGGGCTGTTCGGACGGGCGCGTGGGCCATTTCGTCGAGGGCGTCGAGCACCGGATCGCGCCGGACGGGGAACTCCTCGTGCGCGGGCCGATCGTCTTCAAGGGGTACTACAGGAACGAGGAGGCCACCGCCGGGACGCTCAGCGAGGACGGCTGGCTGCACACCGGCGACGTGGCCGAGCACGCGCCCGACGGCTCGATCACGCTGGTGGATCGCAAGAAGGACATCATGATCAACGCGGCCGGCAAGAACCTCTCGCCCTCGCTGATCGAGAACGTCATGAAGGCGAGCCCCTACATCAAGGAGTGCATCGTCATCGCCGACCGGCGCCAGTACGTCACCGCGCTCGTGCAGATCGACATGGACACGGTGCGGATCTGGGCCGAGAACCGGCGCATCGCCTACACCACCTTCCGCTCGCTCGCGGAGAACCCGGAGGTGAAGGCGCTGATCGACGCGGAGGTGGAGCGGCTGAACGGCAAGCTCGCCCGCGTCGAGCAGGTCAAGAAGGTCTGGCTCCTGCCCAAGGAGCTCGACCACGACGACGGGGAGGTGACGGCGACGATGAAGGTGCGCCGCGCGAAGATCCACCAGACCTACGGCGACCGGATCGAGGCGCTCTACGCCTGAGGCTCAGGGCAGGAGCACCGCGTCGACCGGGCGGCGCGGGGTGGCCGCTGGCGGGCCGTCAGGCTGGCCGAGGCGCAGGACGCCCTGCGGCTGCCCCGCGTCCCGCACCAGCCTCTGTACGCGGGGGCGCAGCGCGGCGACCTGCAGCGGCTGGTTGAGATAGCCCGCCTGAAGGCCCGCCTCCGCCGCGACAAGGAGGACGCGCGCGAGGGCCATGCCGGCCCGAAGCCAGTCGCGCGGCGTGTCGCCCTCGGTGCCGAGCACGGCGAGGCACGGCGCGGCGCGCGCGCGGTCTGCGTCCTGCGCGCCGATGCGGTCGCCCATGTCGAAATGGCGCACCGCGAAACGCGCCACGGGCACCGCCGCCCCCGGCATCGCGAGCCCGTCGCCCATGCGACGCGGGTGCATCCACATGGCCAGTTCGCGGCGCCAGCGCGGATCGGCCCATTGCGTCGCGTCGCCCTCCGCGACGAGATCGGCGAGCGCGGCGCGCAGCGAGTCGCTGTCGACCGGGGCGAGATGCGCGCCCTCGGCCTCGGCCGCGGCCTCGAGCCTCTCCACGATCTCCGCATCGACCGACGCCGCCGCGAAATCGCCGCGATGGGTGTGGCGCGCCGCGATCGCCGGCGCGAGCGCGGCGCGCGCGGGGTCGGCCGCTCCGCCGAACGCGACCGTGGCGAGCAGGTCGCTGTCCTCGCCCTCGGGCAGGAGCGTCACCTCCGTGCCGGCGCCCTGCGCCGCCGCCGCGACGCGCAGGGTCATGAGCGCCGCGCCGCAGCTCATCGTGAGCTCCCGGTCCTCCGGGTCGTTCACCGGGAGCGCCCGCGTCCGGTCGGCGTAGAGGCGCAGCCCCCCGTCCGCCCGCTCGAAGAGCCAGGGCTGCGTGTTGTGGCTCGACGGCGCGCGCACGGCCTGCGCCACCGCTGCGTCGATGTCGATCGGCATGGGCTCCCTCCGTCGTCCGGTCCGCGTGTGCCATCTCGCAGGCGCGCGGCGGGTGCACATTGACGCAGGGCAAAGACGGTCAGAGCGGCGGGATGTCGCCCTCGGCGCGGCGGGCGTGAAACGCGGCTTCCCAGGCGGCGAAGCCGCCCTCGGCGATCGCCGCGCGCATCCCCGCCATGAGATCCTGATAATACTGAAGGTTGTGCCAGGTCAGCAGCATCGCCGAGAGGATCTCGCCCGAGCGGAAGAGGTGGTGGAGATAGGCGCGCGAATAGCTCCGGCAGGCCGGACAGGCGCAGTCCGCGTCCAGCGGGCGCGGGTCGTCCTGATGGCGCGCGTTCTTCAGGTTGACCGCGCCGCGCGGCGTGAAGGCCTGCCCGGTCCGGCCCGACCGGGTGGGCAGCACGCAATCCATCATGTCGATCCCGCGCTTCACCGCGCCGACGATGTCGTCGGGCTTGCCCACCCCCATCAGGTAGCGCGGGCGGTCCGCCGGCAGCATCGCGGGCGCGTAGTCGAGAACGCCGAACATCGCCTCCTGCCCCTCGCCCACGGCGAGGCCGCCGACGGCGTAGCCGTCGAAGCCGATGGCCTTGAGCGCCTCGGCCGACTCTTCGCGCAGGTCGCGCTCGAGCCCGCCCTGCTGGATGCCGAAGAGCGCATGGCCCGGCCGGTCGCCGAAGGCCGCGCGCGAGCGCGCCGCCCAGCGCATCGAAAGCTGCATCGACTCCGCGATCCGCGCGCGGTCGGCCGGCAGCGCCGGGCACTCGTCGAAGCACATCACGATGTCGGAGCCGAGACAGCGCTGGATCTCCATCGAGCGCTCCGGCGTGAGCTCGTGGCGCGATCCGTCGATGTGGCTCCTGAAGGTGACGCCGCGCTCGGTGAGCTTGCGCAGGTCGGCGAGGCTCATCACCTGGAAGCCGCCCGAGTCCGTGAGGATCGGCCGCTCCCAGTTCATGAAGCGGTGCAGCCCGCCGAGGCGCGCGATGCGCTCGGCCGTGGGGCGCAGCATCAGGTGGTAGGTGTTGCCGAGCAGGATGTCGGCGCCCGTCTCCGCGACGCTCTCGGGGCGCATGGCCTTCACGGTGGCGGCCGTGCCCACCGGCATGAAGGCCGGCGTGCGGATCGCGCCGCGGGGCGTGTCGATCCGGCCGAGCCGGGCCGCGCCGTCGGTCGCCAGGCACTCGAAGGAGACGCGCGTGGTCATGGTCCGCTCCCTTGCGCCATTCGCCCGCGCGGTGCAAGCGCGGGCCGACCGGCCGCACAGCCCGCGCCCCTTTCCCTTGCACCGGGCCGGAATATGTTGCAGCACGAAGCGCGCGGCAGAGAGGAAAGACAGAACGACATGGCGGACGGCGGCATCGACATCGACGCGAAACCCACCGAGGACATCTCGGTCCGAGACGTTTTCGGCATCGACACCGACATGGTGGTGAAGGGCTTCGCCGAGCGCACCGACCGCGTGCCGGAGGCCGATCCCACCTACAAGTTCGACCCGGACACCACGCTCGCCATTCTCGCGGGCTTCGCGCACAACCGCCGGGTGATGGTTCAGGGCTACCACGGGACGGGCAAGTCCACCCACATCGAGCAGGTGGCGGCGCGGCTGAACTGGCCCACCGTGCGCGTCAACCTCGACAGCCACATCAGCCGCATCGACCTGATCGGCAAGGACGCGATCAAGCTGCGCGACGGCAAGCAGGTCACCGAGTTCCAGGAGGGCATCCTGCCCTGGGCGCTCCGGAACCCCGCGGCGATCGTCTTCGACGAATACGACGCGGGCCGCGCCGACGTGATGTTCGTGATCCAGCGCGTGCTGGAGGCCGACGGCAAGCTGACGCTTCTCGATCAGAACGAGGTCATCACGCCGAACAGGCACTTCCGCCTCTTCGCCACGGCGAACACCGTGGGCCTCGGCGACACGACGGGCCTTTACCACGGCACGCAGCAGATCAACCAGGGCCAGATGGACCGCTGGAGCCTCGTGGCGACGCTGAACTACCTCTCCATCGACGCCGAGGTGTCGATCGTCCTGTCCAAGGCGCCGCACTACAACACCGAGCACGGGCGCAAGACCGTCAAGCAGATGGTCACCGTGGCCGACCTGACGCGCACGGCCTTCATGAACGGCGACCTCTCCACCGTGATGAGCCCGCGCACCGTGATCGCCTGGGCGCAGAACGCCGAGATCTTCCGCGACGTGGGCTATGCCTTCCGCGTGAGCTTCCTCAACAAGTGCGACGAGCTGGAGCGCCAGACGGTGGCCGAGTTCTATCAGCGCTGCTTCAACGAGGAACTGCCCGAGAGCGCGGCGAACACCAGCCTGAGCTGAA
>NZ_JAWLFS010000052.1:0-14830 GCF_041685465.1 Rhodosalinus sp.
CCACTCTGCCGAGATGTATTGCGTTTCCATGAACTCCAGCATCCCTTCGTGCCCGCCCTCGCGGCCGAGGCCGGACTGCTTGGTGCCGCCGAAGGGCGCCGCCGGATCGCTGACGAGCCCGCGGTTGAGCCCCACCATGCCGTAGTCGAGCCGCTCGCAGACCTGCAGGCCGCGCCGGAAGTCACCGGAACAGACGTAGGCGACCAGCCCGTACTCGGTGGCGTTGGCGCGCCGGATCGCGTCCTCCGTGTCGGTGAAGCTCTGGATCGCGGCGACGGGGCCGAAGATCTCGTCGTGCACGCAGTCCGCGTCCTCCGGCACGTCAGAGATCACCGTCGGCGGGTAGAAGAAGCCCGGGCCCTCCGGCACCACCCCGCCGCAGTCGAGCCGCGCGCCGCGCGCCAGCGCGTCGGCGACGAAGGCGGCCACCTTGTCGCGCGTCTCGGCGTTGACCAGCGGCCCGACATCGACCGAGGGATCGGTGCCGTCGCCCACCTTCAGCGCCGCCATGCGCTCGGAGAGCCGCGCGGTGAAGTCCTCGGCGAGGCTCTCATGGACGTAGATGCGGTTGGCGGCCGTGCAGGCCTCGCCGAGGTTGCGCATCTTGGCGAGCATCGTGCCCTCGATCGCGGTCTCCATGTCGGCGTCGTCGAGGACCAGCACCGGCGCGTTGCCGCCGAGCTCCATCGCGGGCTTCAGCACCTGGTCGGCGGCCGACTTCAGCAGTTTGCGCCCCACCCCGGTGGAGCCGGTGAAGCTCACCACCCGCACGCGCGGGTCGTGCAGCATGTGATCGACCAGCGCGCCGGTCCGCGCCGAGGGCAGCACGTTGACGAGGCCCTTGGGCACGCCCGCCTCCTCCAGGAGCGGCATCAGCGCGAGCATGGTGAGCGGCGTCTCGGAGGCGGGCTTGATCACAACGCCGCAGCCCGCCGCGAGCGCCGGCGCGATCTTCCGCGTGCCCATGGCGGCGGGGTAGTTCCAGGGCGTCACCAGCACGGCGAGGCCCGCGGGCTTGTGCTGCACCATGATGCGCGCGCCGGAGGCCGGGGCGTTGGTGATGAGCCCGTCGGCGCGCACCGCTTCCTCGGCGAACCAGCGGAAGAACTCGGCGGCGTAGGCCGCCTCGCCGCGGGCATCGACACCCGCCTTGCCGTTCTCCAGCGTGATCAGATGCGCGAAGTGGTCGAGCCGGGCAGTCATCAGCTCCCACGCCTTGCGCAGCACCTCGGCGCGCGCGCGCGGCGTCCGCGCGGCCCAGTCGGCCATGGCGCGCTCGGCGGCGTCGAGCGCGGCGTCGGCGTCGGCGATCCCGGCCGAGGCGACGGAAGCGAGCACCTCTTCCGTGGCCGGGTTGACGACGTCGAAGCGCGCCTCCGTCCTGCGCCATTGGCCGTCGATGTAGAGATCGGTGTGGTCCATGCGGGTCCCCCGTGGGTCAGAGCAGGTGGCGGAGCGGGTCGTCGAGCCGGCCCGCGACGGCCGCGAGAAGCCCGATCGCCGCGTCCGCGTCGAGCGCCTCGGCGCCGCATTCCAGAGTGATCGAAAGGCCGCCCCCCGCGCCCGCGCCCATGCCCGCCTCCATGATGGTCAGGACCGGCGCGGGCTCCGCGCCCATGGCGACCGCGACGAGCGGCGTGCCACGCAGATCGCGCACGACGAGCGCCGGCGGCGCGTCGGAATCGGCCGCGGCCACCGCCGAGAGCGCGCGCCCCGGCGGCACCGTGAAGCCGCGCGCCGCCCCCATGCGCGCCACGGCGACGGTCACGGCATCGTCCGCGCCGAGGCTCGCGCCCACGAGCCCGGCGAGCACCGCGTCTGACGAAAGGCCCTCGGCCGCCGCGGCCCAGGCGGCGAAGGCGGCGAGCCCGTCGGTGGCCACCGACGCGGTCAGCCGGCGCGGCGGCAGCGCGGGCGCCCCGGCCGCGGCCGGGGCTGTCGGCATGGCGCGCAGCACGGCGAGATCGGCGACATGATAGGGCTGCGGATGCCCCGCCTCCGCGAGACGGGCGAGGTCGAGCCCCTCCTCCGCCGCCAGCCGCCGCGCCTTGGGCGAGGCGAGGATGCGCCCGCCGCGGGCGTGGGGCGCCACTGGAGCAGCAGATTCAGTCGCAGGCGCAGGCTGCGCGGTCTGCGGGGAGTGCGCTGTGGCAGGGGCCTTCGCCGTGGCTTCGGCGGCAGGCGCCTTCGTCGTCGCCGCCGCGGTCGGGGCCGCCCCGTCCCTCACCGAGCGCGCCACCGGCACGGCGGGCTCGGCCTCCGAGAGGATGGCGACCGCCTCGCCCACCGGCACCTCTTCGCCGGCCCGCGCGAGGGTGGCGGCGAGCCAGCCCGCGCGGCCGGCCTCCACCTCCATGGTGCTCTTGTCGGTCTCCACCTCGAAGAGCACGTCCTCGGCCGCGACCCGGTCGCCCGGCGCCTTGAGCCAGCTCACCAGGACGCCCGCGTCCTGCGCCATGCCGAGTTGCGGCATGGTCACCGGGTGGCCATCGGGCAGCGCGGCGGCGCCGCCGGCCGCCCCGGCCCCGGGGGCCTCCGGCGCGGGCTCTCCCTGCGCCTCCGGCGCGCTCTTTCCATGCGCCTCCGGCGCGGGCGCTCCCTGCGCCTCCGGCGCGGGCGCCGCGGCCTCCACCTCCTCGGCGGTCGCGACGATGCGCGCGATCACCGCGCCCACCGGCACCTCCGCGCCGTCGCCGAAGGCCACGGCCGAGAGATAGCCCGCGGCCGGCGCCTCGACCTCCATCACCGCCTTGTCGGTCTCCACCTCGAAGAGCGCCTCGCCCGCCGCCACCGCGTCGCCCGGCGCCTTCAGCCAGGACACGATCTTGCCCGCGTCCTGCGCCATGCCGAGCTGGGGCATGGTCACGTCATGCGCCATGGACGAGCTCCCCGGCGCAGAGCCTGCGCGCGATCTCCACCACGCCCTCGGGCGCCGGAACCGTCAGGTCCTCCAGCGCCGGGCTGAAGGGCACCGGCACGTCCATCGCGCCCATCCGGACCACCGGCGCGTCGAGATGGTAGAAGGCCTTCTCGGTGAGCCGGCTCGCGATCTCGGCGGTCACCCCGTAGCTCTGGTGGCCCTCGTCGATCACGATCGCGCGGCTGGTCCTCTTCACGCTCTCCAGGAGCGTCGCCTCGTCGAGCGGCACCAGCGTGCGCGGGTCGATGACCTCCGCCTGGATCCCCTCGCCCGAGAGCCGCTCCGCCGCGGCCTCGGCCACCTGCACCATCGAGGAGGTGGCGATCAGCGTGATGTCGCGGCCCGGCCGCGTCACCTTCGCCTGCCCGAAGGGGATCAGGTACTCCTCCTCCGGCACCGGGGCCTTGTCCTGGTACATCAGCTTGTCCTCGAAGATCACCACCGGGTTCTCGTCCCGGATCGCGGTCTTCATCAGCCCCTTCGCCTCGTAGGCCGAAGAGGGCATCGCCACCTTCAGCCCCGGGATATGCGCCACCAGCGCCTGCAGCGACTGCGAATGCTGCGCCGCCGAGCGCCGCGTCGCGCCGAGGTTGGTGCGCAGCACCATCGGCACCGTCAGCTTGCCGCCCGACATGTAGTGCTGCTTGGCCGCCTGATTGCAGAGCTGGTCCATAACCAGGTAGAGGAAATCGCCGAACATCAGGTCGACGACGGGCCGCGCGCCGGTCATCGCCGCGCCCACGGCGAGGCCCACGAAGCCCGGCTCGCTGATCGGCGTGTCGATCACGCGCTCGGGCCCGAACTCCTCCACGAGCCCGGAGAGAACCTTGAAGGGGGTGCCGGCCTCGGCCACGTCCTCGCCCATCAGGAAGACGCGCGGGTCGCGCCGCATCTCCTCGGCGATCGCCTCGTTCACGGCCCGCGACAGGGTGATCTCGCGCATCGCTCTCTCCTCAGTCCGCGAAGACATGCATGTCGACCTCGTGGGCCGGCGGATAGGCGGCGGCCTCGGCATAGGCCACCGCCGCGGCGGCGTCCTCCGCGATCTCCGCGCCCATCGCCTCGATCTCGTCCTCCGTGGCGATCCCCTCGGAGACGAGCCAGCCCCGGAAGCGCAGGATGGGATCGCGGTTCTCCTTCCAGTCGCGCTCCTCCTCCTTCGAGCGGTAGTATTCCCGGTTGATGTCGCCCACGTGGTGGCCGTGGTAGCGGTAGGTCTCGAGCTCGACGAAGAACGGCCCCTCGCCCCGGCGCGCGCGCGCCACGAGGTCGCGCGCCAGCGCGTTCACGGCGAGCACGTCCTGCCCGTCGACGCGGTGCGCCTCGATCCCGAAGGCCTCCGCGCGCGCGGTGATGGAACCGGCGGCGATCTCCTCGGTCTTCGTGTACTCCGAATAGCCGTTGTTCTCGCAGGCGTAGATCACCGGCAGCCGCCAGAGCGCGGCCATGTTCATCACCTCGTACCAGAGCCCCTGCGCCGTCGCCCCGTCGCCGAAGAAGCACACCGTCACGTCGTCGGAGCCCATGAGCTTCGCGCGCAGGGCCGAACCGGTCGCGATCCCCATCGAACCGCCCACGATGGCGTTCGCGCCAAGGTTGCCGTGGCTCTGGTCGGCGATGTGCATCGAGCCGCCCTTGCCCCGGCAATAGCCCTCCGCCTTGCCCAGAAGCTCGCAGAACATCTCCCGGAACTCGGCCCCCTTGGCCACGCAGTGCCCGTGCCCGCGATGCGTCGAGGTGATCCGGTCGTCGTCGGTCAGCGCCTCGCAGAGGCCCACAGCGACCGCCTCCTCGCCCGAGTACATATGCGTCAGCCCCGGCATCTTCGCCGACAGATAAAGCTGGTTCGCATTGTCCTCGAACGTCCGGATCCGCACCATCTGGCGGTACATCCGCAGATACTCCGCACTGTTCGTCCTCGCATCGGTCATCCGTCCTCCCGCGCGGGCCACGCCGCGGTCCTGTCTTCTTCTTGGTGAAAATATCCTCGGGGGGTGCGGGGGGCAGACAGCCCCCCGCCTCCTCAGCCGGTCATGCCTCGCGGTGCATGAGATCACGCACCCCGGGGCCGGTGCGGGCGTAGGGTGCGTGCTTGCACGCACCTCAATACCTGTTGGCGATCGGAAGCTCCTCGGCCGGGAAGAGCGAAATCACCTCGCAGCCGGTCTCGGTCACCACGACCTCCTCCTCGATGCGTGCGGCGGAATAGCCGTCGGCGGCCGGGCAGTAGGTCTCGAGCGCGAAGACCATGCCGGTCCTGATCTCCATGGGGTGCTCGAGGCTGACCGCGCGGGAAATGATCGGCCGCTCGTGCAGCGCGAGGCCGAGGCCGTGGCCGAACTGGAGCCCGAAGGCCGCGTCCTCGTTCGGGAAGCCGAACGCCTCCGCCCCGGGCCAGGCCTGCGCGACGACGTCGGTGCTCACGCCGGGCCGGATCAGGTCGATCGAGGCGTCGATCCATTCCCGCGCCTTCACGTAGGCATCGTGCTGCGCGGGCGTCGCGCGGCCGATGTTGAAGGTCCGGTAATAGCAGGTCCGGTAGCCCTGGTAGGACTGCAGGATGTCGAAGAAGGCCTGGTCGCCGGGACGGAAGTAGCGGTCGGTGAAATTGTGCGGATGCGGGTTGCAGCGCTCTCCGCTGATCGCGTTGATCGCCTCGACGTCGTCGGACCCCATCTCGTAGAGCATCTTGTTCGAGAGCGCGACGATGTCGTTTTCGCGGATCCCCGGCTTCAGCTCCTCGTAGATCATGTGGTAGACGCCATCGACCATCGAGGCCGCCTGCGTCAGGAGCTGGATCTCGTCCCAGTTCTTGATCTCGCGCGCGGCGAGCATGATCTGCTGGCCGTCCACGACGTGCAGGCCCTCCTCCTGCAGCGCGTGGAACATCGCCGTCTCGGCGTAGTCCACGCCCACCGGCATGTCGGCCATGCCGGCCTCCTTGATCAGCCCGGCGATCTGCCTGGCATACTTGCGCATCAACCCGAACTCGGGCGGGATCGTGCCCCGCATGCCGACGACGCCGGCAAGGCAATGGTCGGGCTCCAGCCAGTCGGAATGCTTCTGGTGGTGCACGGCGGCCGAGCCGAAGTCCCAGACATAAGGGGAGTCGTCGCCCGTCAGCAGGCAGAAGCGGCACATCTTGTCGCGCTCCCACTCACCGATCTTGGTGGCCGAGACGTAGCGGATGTTGTTGACGTCGAAGAGCAGGAGCGTGCCGGCATTCGACGCCTGAAGCGCCTGCCGAGTCCGCGCGAGACGGTAGCGGCGCAGGCGGTCGTGATCGACGCGGCGCTCGAAATCCACGGAGGTGTGGCCCCAGGCCGGGATGCGGCCCTCCCACCGCCAGTTGGGGTCGAGGTCCTGCGGCGTCAGGAGATTGGGCTTGAGAGCGAGGGTCATGGGGTCGTCCTCCCGTGAGGCGTCGGGTGCGTGCTCGCCACGCACCTTGGGTTGGTCGATCGGCGGCGCGGACGGTGCGAGCAGAGCACGCACCCTGCGCCCGCGGCCGTCACTGGATGCACCAGCCCCCGTCGATGTGGATCATCTGGCCGGTCATGTAGTCGCTGTCGCCGCTCGCGAGGAACGAGGCGGTGCCGGTGATGTCGTCGGGGTAGGAGACGCGCTTGATCTGCAGCTGGTCGCGCACGATGTCGTCGTAGGCCTGCCCCTCGCGCTCCTTGAAGCCGATGTCGACGAGGTCCTTGTCGAGTTGCTCCCAGAGCGGCGTGACCACGACGCCGGGCGCGTAGCCGTTGACGGTGATGTTGTGCTCTGCGAGCGCCACCGCCCCGCAGTGCGTCAGCGCGAGGCAGCCGTATTTCGAGGTGCAGTACACGGTCACGTCCACCAGCGGCTTGCGCGACGCGATGGATCCGACGTTGATCAGCTTGTAGGGCCCGCCCTCCTTGCCCTGGGCGATCATCTGGCGCGCGGTCTCCTGCATGCCCAGCCACATCGCCTTGGTATTGACGTTCATGATCATGTCCCAGTTGTCTTCATCGATATCCATGAAGAACCGGGGCTTGTTCAGGCCGGCATTGAAGACGCCGACGTTGATGGAGCCGAAGGCCTCGACCGTGGCGGCGACGGCGGCGGCGTTGTCCTCGCGCGTCGTCACGTCCATCTCGACCGCGATCGCCCTGCCGTTGCCGCGCGCGGTGATCTCGTCCGCGACCGCCTGCGCCGCCGCCGCGTCGAGGTCGCCGAGGGCGACGTTGGCACCCTGCGCCGCGAAGGCCTCGGCGTTCGCCGCGCCCATGCCGCGCGCGGCGCCGGTGATCAGGATGTTCTTGCCGGTCAGGCGGTTCGGGTCCATCGTGTCCTCCCTTGCGAACCTAGTGAACTGGTGTCTCGAGGATCTCCTCGGCGCGCGCCTGCAGCCGGGCGAGCGCCTCCCCCGGCGCGGTGAGCCCGCGCAGCATGTCGTGCAGCTCCGTTCCGCAGAGCGTGACGATCTCGGAAATCCGCGGCAGCGGCGGGCGCGGCCAGAACTGAAGCTCGTCGCGCCACGACATCTGGTCGACGAGTTCGAAGATGGGCGAGAGGCGGCGCACCTCCGGGTCCGCACCCACCGAGTAGCGCGGCGCCGTGCGGCTGCCGTTCTGCGCGTAGAGCTTCTGCGCCTCGGGCGAGGTGAAGGTGACGAGCGCTTCTACCGCCTCGGCCACCCGCTCCTCGGCGAGGTTGGCGGGTACGCAGAGCGCATAGCCCCCGACGGGCGCGATCGGCGCGCCCCGCGGCCCGTGCGGATGCGGCAGGTAGCCGGTGTTGCCGTAGGCCGGGCAGGTGGCGTCGAGTTCGAAATAGGGGGCGAGCAGCGTGTAGCCGTAGGCCATCGCGACGCGGCCGGCGGCATAGGGGCGCACGCGCTCGTACCATGACATCGACAGGATGTCGGGCGGCGAATAGGCCATGAGCTCCATCAGGTAGGCGGCGGCGTCCTGCGCGCGCGGCGTGTCGAGCCGCGGCCGCCACGGCCCGTCCGCGAGCCGGTCCGCGTCGAAGCCCCCCGCCACCGGCGGCAGGTCCACGATCGGCTGACCGAAGGCCGCGCAGGTCATCATGAAGGTATGCCCGAGCGCCGTGCCCCGGGCCGCGTTCCAGGCGACGCCGTAGCGCCCGGCGCGCGGGTCGTGGAAGTGGTGCGCCGCCTCGATCACCTGCACCGTGGTCTCCGGCGGCGCCAGCCCGTCCTGCGCGAACCAGTCCTTGCGGTAGAACATCAGCTCCGGCGTGGTCTGGCTCGGCACGCCGTAGGGCACCCCGTCCCAGTGCGCGGCCTGCCAGCCGGCGGTGTGGAAGTCGCCCGGGTCGAGGCGCTCGACGTCCATCACCTCCGCCAGCGGCGCGATCACGCCGCGCGCGGCGAACTCGCCGATCCAGGGCAGATCGACCGCGATCAGGTCGTAGCGGCTTTTCTTGCGCTCGGCGTTGCGCAGCGCCTCCAGACGCAGCCGGTCGATGGAGAAGGCGCGCTGCGCGATGCTGGTGCCCACGATCTGCTCGAACTGCCGCTTCAGGTTGTCCATGACCATGAAGGTCGGATCGCCGTGCACGAGGATGCGCAGCCCGCCCGCGAGCTTCAGCGGCGCGGGGTGCACCTGCGGCGGCGGGATCGTGGCGCGGCCGGGCTGGTAGGAGCCGCCGAAGAAGTAGTCCTGCGATGTCTCCTGCTGCGCGAAGTTCGATCGCGCGATGCGGGCGACCCGGCCCGCGAGCTGGCTGAACTGCGCCAGGAGTGCGGGACTCGGGTGCAGCGAAAAGCTCTTGCCGGTCTTCGTGCGCGGGCGCTGCTCGACCAGCCCTGCCGCCTGGATGTCGCCCAGCTTGCGCATCGCGGTGGCGTAGGGAACCCCCGAGGCCGAGACCATCGAGGACGCCGAGACGACACGCCCCTCGAGATGCGCCCGCATCAGGTGCACGAGCATGTTGAGGTGCGGGTTCACCGTCGTCGGCTCGAGCGAGGTGTCGATCTCCTCGCAGAGCTCGCCGAGAAAGCTGACGACCGTTGCAAGGTCCGCATCGCCGGCGGATGCGGCGAGGCGGGCGCCCGCGTCCTGTCCGGACCGGATATTCTGGGCCGTCGCATGGGTCATCTTCGCCTGCGCTGTTCCGTCGGTGGCGGGCCGCGGGGCCCGTTCGGGTCTACGCGTCATGGTGCGCCTTTCATGGATTGTCCGATCTGGTCAGGATGCACACAGGCCGATGTATCCGAAACGGATAAAACTGCATCCGGACTGGATATAATCGGGAGGTTCCGTAACGTCCGGGAAATCGCTCGATGGGGTCGGATTGCGCCGGGTGATTCCCGGTTCGGGAGGACCGCAGCAATCGGACGATAAACAGAGGGAGGATATCATGATCCGTGCGACCAGACTTTCGCTCGCCTGCTCGACCGCGCTGATGGCGCTCGGCGGGGCGGCTGCGGCGCAAAGCGTCACCATCGGCATCACCCAGAACAACGTGGGCGTGGACAGCTACCAGACGACCTACGAACAGGCCTTCGTCGAGGCGGCAGAGGCCAACCCGGACGTGGATGTCGTGGTCCTCGACGCCGGCGGCGACGTGTCCCGCCAGATCGCGCAGATCCAGGATCTCGTGCAGCAGGAAGTCGACGCGATGATCATCTGGCCCACCAACGGGCAGGCGGTGATCCCCGCCGTGCGCCAAGCACACCGCGCCGAGATCCCGGTGGTCATCACCAATTCGAACATCTCCGAGGAAGGCTTCGACTTCGTGCGCTCCTTCTCCGGGCCCGACAACATCGAGCAGGGCCAGCGCGCCGCCGAGATCATGTGCGACCGCTTCACGGAGCAGGGGATCGAGGGCGAGGCCCGGATCGTCGAGATCACCGGCCAGCCGGGTTACACCACGGCGATCGAGCGCTCCGACGGCTTCCAGCAGCGCCTCCCCGAGGTCTGCCCGGACGTCACGCTGGTGGACAGCCAGCCGGGCAACTGGAACCGCGAGGACGCACAGCAGGTGATGGAAGCGTTCCTCGTTCAGCACGACGACATCGACGGTGTCTATTCCGGCGACGACAACATGGGCGTCGGCGCGCTCAACGCCGCGATGTCGGCGGACCGGGCGGAGGATATCACCTTCGTCGGCGCGACGAATTTTGCCGTGGGCTACGACGCGATGGAGAGCGGCGAGTACTGGGGCTCGATCTACCAGTCGCCGGTGGATGACGCCGAGGCCGCGCTTCAGACGGCGCTCGACGTGCTCGACGGCGAGGACGTGCCGTTCCTCAACTACTTCGACACGCCGAAGATCACGCAGGAGAACATGGCCGAGTTCGACCGCCCTGTGTTCTGAGCGGCGCTGCGTACCGGGGCCGGCCACGGCGGCCGGCCCCGCTCTCTGCCGATTGTCGAAGACCGATCAAGGAGCCTGCCGTGGACGAGCCTCGGGGAGTGGAGGGCCGTGTCTGCATCGTGACCGGCGCGGCACGCGGCATCGGCCGCGCGATGGGCGCCGCGCTCGCGGAGGCGGGCGCGAAGGTGTGCTTCGCCGATCTGAACGCGGACCAGGCCGCAGCTGCAGCCGCGACGGCGCCGGCGGGCACCGCGATCCCGGCGTGCGTCGACGTGCGCGACCGTGCCTCGGTGCGCGCGACGATCGAGGCGACCGTCGAGGCCTTCGGCCGGCTGGATGTCATGTTCAACAACGCCGGTATCAACAGGCCGATGAACTTTCTCGACGTGACCGAGGAGAACTGGCGCGGGATCATGGAGGTGAACGGCCTCGGCTGCCTGATCGGCATGCAGGAGGCCGCGCGTCGCATGATCGCGCAGGGCGGCGGCGGCAAGATCGTCAACACCGCCTCCATCGCCGCGCGGCAGGGCTTCGACAACGTCGCGCCGTACTGCGCCTCGAAATGGGCGGTGATCAGCCTCACGCAGTCGGGCGCCCGCGATCTGGCGAAGCATGATATCACCGTGACGGGCTTCGCCCCCGGCGTGGTGGCGACCGAGATGTGGGAAGAGGTCGACCGCGACCTGATGGAGATCGGCGCGGCGGACCGCCCCGGCCAGGCGATGGAAGAATTCTCGGCCGGCATCCTGAAGGGCCGCGTGGCGCGGCCCGAGGACGTCACCGGCACGACCACGTTCCTCGCCTCGCGGGCGAGCGACTACATGACCGGCCAGATCGTCATGATCGACGGCGGCATGACGCTGGTCTGACAGGCGCACCGCGGAGGAGGCGGCGCGGACGACAGGACCGGTCCGACAGGGGAGGACGGACAATGGCCGACACGGCTATGAAATCTACGGCGATGAAGTCGGTGGGCGGCGTTCTGGCACGGCAGGGAATCCTCGTCGCCTTCGTCGTCTTCATGGTGGCGTTCGCGCTCTGGAATCCACGCTTCATCGACATCGACAACGTCTTCGGCGTGATCCGGTCCTCGGCGATCCTCGGCATCATGGCGCTCGGGGTCACCTTCGTGGTGATCGGCGGCAACCTCGACCTTTCGGTGGGCTCGATGCTGTCGTTCTCGGCGATCGTGGTGCTGGACCTGCACGAAAACCCCGCCTTCGGCCCCGCGCTCGCCATTCCGGCGATGTACGCGATGACGCTCGCCCTCGGCGCGATCAACGGCTTTCTGATCGGCTACCTGAGGCTCAACTCGCTGATCGTGACGCTGGGCATGCTGTCGGCGATCCACGGGCTGACGCTGACCTATTCCGGCGGGCAGAACATGGACATCGCCAACCAGAACTACACCTGGTTCGGCGTCTTCGGCCGCGGCTCGGCGCTCGGCATCCCGATCCCGGTGCTGGTGTTCCTGGGCCTTGCCGCGGTGCTCGGCATGATCCTCGCCAAGACGCCCTTCGGGCGCAAGGTCTACGCCGTGGGCGGCAACGGCACCGCGGCGACCTTCTCGGGCATCCCGCGGGCGCGCGTGGTCTTCGCCACATACCTGATCTCGGCCTTCTGCGTGGCCACCGCGGGGCTCATTCAGGCGAGCCGCACGATGGGCGCTCAGAACACCGTGGGCCAGGGGCTTGAACTCGAGGTGCTGGCGGCGGTGATCCTGGGTGGCGCGTCGCTGCTGGGCGGGTCGGGGACGATCTTCAAGACGGTGATCGGGGTGCTGATCCTCGGTTTCATCCAGAACGGACTGCTTCTGGCCGGGCTCGAGTTCTACGTCCAGTTCGTCGTCACCTGGATCATCATCATCCTCGCGGTCTGGCTCGACATCGCCACCAAGCGCGGGAAGCTCTGGTCGCCGATCGCCTGAGGAGGGGAGACGATGAACGACGAAAGACTGAAGACCCTTCTCAAGGGCAGCGCCATCTGGGGCTTCATCCTGCTGGAACTCGTCTTCTTCGAGGTGGTCGGGCGCACCTTGTCGCTGTCGGACAACGCCTTCGTGGATCCCGACAACATGCTTCTGCTTCTGAAGCAGGCGGCACCCCTCGGGATCATCGCGGTCGGCATGACGGTCGTGATGATCAACGGCAACATCGACCTCTCGGTCGGCGCGACCTATGCGCTCGCCGGCATCGTGATGCTGGATTCGATGAGCTGGCCGATGATGGAGGCGATGGGGGCGGGCGCGATCCCGCTGGCATGGGGGCTCGCGCTGCTGACGGGGTGCACGCTCGGGCTGATCAACGGGATGATCGTCTGGAAAACCGGCGTGGACGCCTTCATCGTCACGCTGGGCGCGATGCTGGGCTTTCGCGGGCTCGTCTTCATGTACAACGGCGAGCAGCCGACCTCTCACCTCGACTGGACGATGGTGGACATCGCCGAGGCCGGGATCCTCGGGGTGCAGACGCCCGCGCTCGTGTTCCTCGCCGTGGTGCTGATCGTCTGGCTGGTGATGACGCGCACGGTGCACGGCCGCAACGCCTATGCCATCGGCGACAATCGCGAGGCGGCGGTGAACGCGGGGCTCCGCGTCGGGCCGCACATCCTGATCAATTTCGTGCTCATCGGCTTTCTCGCCGCGCTTTCGGCCGTCGTCTTCTACTCGGCCAGCGGCTCGGTGAACCCCAACGACGGGATGCTCTTCGAGCTCTGGGTGATCACGGCGGTGGTGCTCGGCGGCACGAAGCTGACCGGCGGGCGCGGCTCCGTCATCGGCACGCTCGGCGGCGTGCTCGCGATCCAGCTTCTGCGCATGGGGCTCGGCCACATCGGCGCGCAGACGGAGACGGTGAACCTCGTGATCGGGACGATCCTGATCGTGGTGCTGTTCCTCGACCGGCAGCTCAACCGCAAGGGCGCAGAGGAGTTGAAGATATGACCGACCAGACCGCGGCCCTGCGCCTCGAGGGCATCGTCAAGACCTTCCCGGGCGTGCGCGCCCTCGACGGGGTCAGCTTTTCCGTGATGCCGGGCGAGGTGCATGCGCTCATGGGCGAGAACGGCGCCGGAAAGTCCACGCTGATGAAGGTGCTCGGCGGCATCTACCAGCCCGACGCGGGCCGCATCTTCATCGAGGAGCGCGAGACGGTCATGCGCGGCCCGCTCGAGGCCAAGGCCGAGGGCGTCATGTTCATCCACCAGGAACTGAGCCTCGCCGAGGAGCTCTCGGTGGCCGAGAACGTCTATCTCGGCGAACTGCCGCGCAAGAGCTTCGGGCGCGTCGACTGGGCGACGCTCCACGCACGCACCGACGCGATCCTCGAAAAGCTCCGGGTGCGCTTCGACGCGCGCACGCGGGTGGGCGAACTGTCCATTGCGAACCGGCAGATGGTCGAGATCGCCCGGGCGCTGACCGTCGATGCCAAGGCGGTGATCTTCGACGAGCCCACCGCCTCGCTCACGGATGCCGAGAAGGTCGTGCTCTTCGACGTGATCGCCGATCTGCGGGCGCAGGGCGTGGGCATCGTCTACATCTCGCACCGGATGGAGGAGATCTTCCGCATGACGGACCGCATCTCGGTCCTGCGCGACGGCAGCTATCGCGGCACGGTCGAGACGGCCGCGACCGACGAGGACGAGATCACGCGCATGATGATCGGCCGCTCCCTCGATCTCAGCCGCAATCGCGACCCCATGGAGGTCGGCCCCGTCGCGCTCAGGGCGGAGGGGCTGTCCTGCGGCCACCTGTTCCAGGAGGCGAGCTTCGAGGTGCACGAGGGCGAGGTGCTCGGCTTCTACGGCCTCGTCGGCGCGGGGCGCACCGAGATCGCCGAGACGCTCTTCGGCCTGCGCACCCCCACCGCCGGGCGCATCTTCCTCAAGGGCGAGGAGGTCACGCTCTCCTCCCCGATCGAGGCCATCGCGCGGGGCATCTCGCTCGTTCCGGAAAGCCGCAAGGAACAGGGCCTCGTGCTCGGCATGAACTGCCGGGACAACATGACCCTGCCGCAGGTGGGCGACCTCACCGCCGGGCCCTTCGTCTCGGACGGGGCGGAAATCTCGATCTACGACCAGTACCGCGATCGCCTCGCCATCAAGAGCCCGAGCTGGCGGACGCCGGTGGCCAATCTGTCGGGCGGCAACCAGCAGAAGATCGTGATCGGCAAGTGGCTTTCCATGCGGCCCGAGGTGCTCATCGTGGACGAGCCGACGCGCGGCATCGACGTCGGCTCCAAGTCCGAGATCCACAACCTCCTGCGCGAGCTCGCGAAACAGGGCTACGCGGTGATCGTCATCTCGTCGGAGATGCCGGAGGTGCTGCATGTCTCGGACAGGATCGTGGCGATGTACAGCGGACGCATCATGCGCGAGTTCACCGCCGCCGAGGTCACCGAGGACACCCTGATCCAGGCGATCTCGGGGATCTCCGGACAGGCTGCGTAACGCGCCGGGCCCGCACGGGGGGCGGTCAGCAGTGCCCGCCCCCGCGGCCCCCGCGGCGGGCGCTCCGCCTCACCCGGGGCCCGGCAGCACCTGATAATGCGCCTCCGTCGGGGCGCAGGCCGCGCCGTTGATCGGCAGGATGTC
>NZ_JAWLFS010000277.1:0-3591 GCF_041685465.1 Rhodosalinus sp.
GGGTGGGCTTCCTGCCGGTCTCGCACTCGATCCCGGAAAGCGCCGGCATGGTCATCGACACGCCGGCGGGCCGGATCGTGCACACGGCGGACTTCAAGATCGACGTCACGCCGGTGGTGGGCGAACCCTTCGACCCCGGCGCATGGGAAGAGGCGGCGAAGCCGGGGGTGCAGGCGCTGATCTGCGATTCCACGAACGTTTTCGTCGAACGGCCGGGCCGGTCGGAGGCCTCGCTCTCCTCCGATCTCGAGTCGCTCGTCGCGGGGTCGAGCGGCATGGTGGTGGCGACGACCTTCGCCTCCAACGTCGCGCGGCTGAAGACGCTGGCGGAGGCCGGCGCGCGCGCCGGGCGCTCGGTCTGCCTGATGGGGCGCGCGATGCGCCGGATGCTGGAGGCCTCGCTCGAGACCGGCGTGCTCGAGGATTTCCCGCGCACCGTGAGCCCGGAGGACGCCTCGGGCGTCCCGCGCGAGAACCTCATGCTGATCGTCACCGGCAGCCAGGGCGAGCGGCGCGCCGCCTCCGCCCAGCTCGCCCGCGGCAAGTATCAGGGGATCGAGCTCAAGGCGGGCGATACCTTCCTCTTCTCGTCCAAGACCATCCCGGGCAACGAGCGCGGCGTCCTGCGCGTCATCAACCAGCTTTCCGAGATCGGGGTGGACGTGATCGACGATTCCACCGACCGCTATCACGTCTCCGGCCATGCCAACCGCCCCGATCTGGAGCGCATGCACGAACTCATGAAGCCGAAGATGGTGATCCCGATGCACGGCGAGCACCGGATGCTGCGCGAGCACGCCAAGCTTGCCCGGAGCCGGGGCTACGCCTCCGCCATCGCGCCCAACGGCACGATGCTGGATCTGACCGGCGACGCGCCGCAGGTGGCCGAGCATGTCGAGACGAGCCGCATCTACCTCGACGGCACGGCGCAGATCGGCGCGCTCGACGGGGTGGTGCGCGACCGGATCCGCATGGCGCTGAACGGCCATGCGCTCGTCACGCTCATCCTCGACGAGGATGGCGACCCGCTCGGCGAGCCGTGGTGCGAGCTGCGCGGCCTGCCGGAAAGCGGGCGGTCGCGCGCCGATCTCGCCGAGGTGATCGAGGCCGATCTCGCGCAATTCATGGGCCGCGCGGGGAAGAAGGTGCTCGGCGACGACGACAGGCTCGAGGACGGGCTGCGCCGCATCGTGCGCAACACCGCCTTCAACGAGATCGGCAAGAAGCCCGAGGTGACCGTCGTGATCAGCCGTCTTGGCTGATCACCCCGCGCCGAGCTGCGCGAGGGCGCGGGCGTATCGGTCGAGGCGCGCGCGGTCCTTGTCTGACGGTGCCGCGATGCGCGTGAGGTCCATGTTGTCCCGCAGGTCCGCGATCTTGACGGCCCGGCCGACGGGATCGGTCCCTGCGCGCTGCACGAATGCCTCGTAGCTTTCGCCCGCACGCCGCGTGACGGCGTCGAGGCCGCGCAGAACCGGCGCCTCCGCTCCTGCCGCGGCAAGATGGTCGAGCGTCACCGGCGTGTCCTCCACCACGTCGTGGAGAAGGCCCACGATACGCGCCGCCGCGCTCTCCTGCGCCTGCATCACGCGGAGCGGATGCAGGATGTAGGGCGCGCGCCCGCCTTGTCCGTCTGCCCCGTGTGCGCCTCCGCCGCGATGGCGAGCGCGCGCTCGAGCGTGAGCGGCCCGTCCCGTGCCGCGAGAAGATGCGCCAGCGCAGGCGTCCCGGCCCCGGCGGCGCGTTGGTGCCGCAGGGCGGAGGCCAGCGCATCGTCGAAACGATGTGTCGCCATGATGCCGTCCATGATGTCAGGGAAGGAGGGCGCATGACCCTCCGCCGGGGGGATCTGTCGGCGCCCGTGTCCGGGCGCCGGATCGCATCAGCCCGCGAGGCGTTCCTCGAGGCTGAGTGCGATGAAGCGGGGCATGTGGTCGCCCATGCCGACGACCTTCGCCGGCTCCCCGCGCTCGTCCTTCGTGGCCCGCGACCTGCGCCTGGGCGCGGGCTTTTCCGGCGCGGCGGCGGTCTCTGCCTCCGGCGCGGCGGCGGCTTCGTCGCTGGCGTCTTCTTGCGCCGGCGCATCCTGTGCCGCGACGGCCGGTGCGGCCTCGTCCGCCGGCGGCGCGCTCGTCTTGCGGCGGGAGCGACCGCCGCGGCTGCGCGTCGGCTTTTCTTCGGACGGCGCCTCGGCCTCGGCCTGCGGCTCAGGGGCCGGGGCGGCCTCGGGAAGATCGACGCGCGGGATCTCCTTCTGGAGCAGGCGCTCGATGTCGGCGATGTGTTTCTCGTCCTTCGGCCCGCTGATGGTCAGCGCCTTGCCCGCGCGCCCGGCGCGGCCCGTGCGCCCGATGCGGTGCACGTAATCCTCGGCATGCGTCGGCACGTCGAAGTTGAAGATGTGGCTCACCGCCGGGATGTCGAGACCCCGCGCGGCGACGTCGGAGGCCACGAGGAAGCGCAGTGTCCCGTCCCGGAAGGCGTCCAGCGTGCGCGTGCGCGTCGCCTGGTCGAGGTCGCCGTGGATCGGCGCGGCATCGTAGCCGGCCTTCTTCAGCGACTTGGCAAGGGCATCGACCTCGACCTTGCGGTTGCAGAAGATGATCGCGTTCTTGCAGGCGGCGCCTTCGCGGTCGATCAGCGCGCGCAGGAGCTTGCGCTTGTCGCTGCCCTCCCGGTCGCGCCGTCCCGGCTGAAACATCGCGACGCCCTGTTCGATCGTCTCGGAGGCAGTGGCCTGGCGCGCCACCTCGATCCGTTCCGGGGCCTGCAGGAAGGTGTTGGTGATGCGCTCGATCTCGGGCGCCATGGTCGCCGAGAAGAAGAGCGTCTGCCGCGTGAAGGGGGTCAGGCTGAAGATGCGCTCGATGTCCGGGATGAAGCCCATGTCGAGCATCCGGTCGGCCTCGTCCACGACCATGACCTGCACGCCGGTCAGCAACAGCTTGCCGCGCTCGAAATGGTCCAGAAGCCGCCCCGGCGTGGCGATCAGCACGTCGACGCCCTTGTCGATCAGCGCGTCCTGTTCCTTGAAGCTGACGCCGCCGATCAGCAGCGCCTTGGTGAGCTTCACGTGCTTGGCGTAGGTGTCGAAGTTCTCCGCCACCTGCGCGGCGAGCTCGCGTGTCGGGCAGAGCACGAGGCTGCGCGGCATCCGCGCCCGCGCGCGGCCCCGCGCGAGCATGGTGATCATCGGGAGCGTGAAGCTCGCCGTCTTGCCGGTGCCGGTCTGCGCGATGCCGAGCACGTCGCGCCCCGCGAGCGCGGGGGGAATCGCCCCGGCCTGGATCGGGGTCGGCTCTTCGTAGCCCGCCTCCTCGATCGCCTTCAGAACCTTCGGATTGAGGTCGAGTTCAGTGAATTTGGTCATGTATATCCGTGATTTACGGACACACCCGGCCCGTAGCGTCTGTCGGAGCCGTCGCGGTGTCGGGCGGCACAGCGCCCGAGGCTCGCGGGATGTTTAAGGGAAAACCGCCCTTTGGTCAATGCGCGGCATCGGGCATCCAGGGCTCCGAATCCAAGTCACGCAGGTGAGGAGGCGAGGATTGCCGCGAGGTAGGTTGTGTCCCGTCCGGCGAGTTTTCGTCT
>NZ_JAWLFS010000278.1:0-3588 GCF_041685465.1 Rhodosalinus sp.
CTCCTCGCGCTGGATCTCGCCGTGGCGCCGGGCGAGGTCGTTGCGGTGATGGGCCCCTCGGGCGCGGGGAAATCGACGCTTCTCGCCGCGGTGATGGGGACGCTCGACGCGCCTTTCGCGATGCGGGGGCGCGTGGTTCTCGACGGGCGGGACGTCACCGCGCTGCCGCCCGAGCGGCGGGGGATCGGGATCCTGTTTCAGGACGATCTGCTCTTTCCGCATCTCTCGGTGGGCGAGAACCTCGCCTTCGGGCTCAGCCGGCGGACGCGCGGGCGCGCGGCGCGGCGCGCGGCGGTCGAGGCGGCGCTCGAGGACGCGGGACTCGCCGGGATGGCCGCGCGCGACCCGGCGACGCTCTCGGGGGGCGAGCGGCTGCGGGCTGCGCTGATGCGCACGCTGCTTGCCGAGCCGCGCGCGCTGCTGCTGGACGAACCCTTCTCCAGTCTCGACCCGGACCGGCGGGACCGGATGCGGCGGCTGGTCTTCGATCGCGCGCGCGACCGCGGCCTGCCGGTGCTGATGGTCACCCACGACCCGGCCGATGCCGAGGCCGCGGCGGGGCCCGTGCTGCGGATCGCCGGGGGCTGATGCGATCGGCGCAGCGCGCGACCCGCGCGCTCCCCGGGCCCTTCGCCGCGACGGGCGGCGACCGCAGGCGCCGGGCCCCTTGCGCCACCGCGCCACGAGGCCGGCGCGCCGCGCAGACGGCAGCGCCCCTGCACCCGTGATACAGGAAATGGTGCGCCCTCAGGACGGTTGCACGGCGTTGCTCACCCTGGACCCGGGCCGCGGGCAGGCGCGAGGCGCCGGGCCTGTCGTGCCGGCGGCCTGCGCTGCATCCGACAGGTGGGGAGATCGGGGGCGCGCGGGCGGGGCCTCCTTGCTGTGGCGCGCAGGCGCCGGGACCCGCGGGGTCATCCGCCACCGCCCCTCTGAAGGACGGGACCGGGCCGGTCGCGCTGCGGGCCGGCGCGATTGGCCGGGCCGGGTCATCGGTATCGGGCGTGCCCGGCCCCGGCGCCTGCGCCTGCGCCGTCGGGCGCCTCCTCTGCCTGCGGCGCGGGCCATGGACGGCGGGGCGGCATTGCTCTAGCGAAAGATGCTGCATGCCGTCCGTCGTCCCCCTCCTCGCCGCGCTTCTGCTCCTGGCCTCCCAGGCGGCCACTGAGACGCCGCTGCGCATCGGGGTGCTGTCCTATCGGGGCGCCGACGCCGCGCGTGGCGACTTCGGCTTTACCGCGCGCCACCTGCGCGCGCGCCTCGCGGATCGCGGGGTGGAGGTGGTGCCGCTCACGCTGCGCGGACTCGACACGGCGGCGCGGCTTGCCCGGGTGGACTTCATCTTCACCAACCCCGGCCATTCCTTTCAGCTCGTGCGCCGCCACGGCGCGAGCCGGCTCGCCACCGCGCGCTATCCGGACCGCGCCACGCCGCAGGCGGTGATCGGCGCGACGATCGTCGCGCCCGCGGACGGGCCGGTCCGCGCCCTGCCCGACCTCGTGGACCGGCGGCTCGGCGTCGTGGATTCGGCGGCCTTCGGCGGGTACCTGCTGGCCCGTCAAAGGCTGGTCTCCGAACTCGGACAGACGGCGCGGCGGATCGGGACGGTCGAGCTCGGGTTTCCGCAGCAAGGCGTGCTCGAGGCCCTGCGCGCGGGCGACGTGGAGGCCGGCGTGCTGCGCGCCTGCCTGCTCGAGACGCTGCTGGACGAGGGCGCGGTGCGCCCCGGCGAGTTCCGCGTCCTGGGCCGCGTCGCCGAGGCCGACGACCCCTGCGCGCGTTCGACGGGCCTGCATCCGGGCTGGGCGATGCTGACGCTGCCGCATGTCCCGGCGGAGACCGCGACGCAGGTGCTCGCCGCGCTCCTGTCGCAGCCCGCGCGCCCGGTCTCCGGTCCGCTCGACCCGGACGGCTGGCTGGCGCCGGTGAGCTACGCCTCGGTGGAAGACGTCTATCGCCAGCTCGAGCTTTATCCTTTCGAGCGGGATCTGCGCGGCGACATCCGGGCCTGGCTCTCGGAGAACGTGGTCTGGGTCGCGGTGGCCGCGATCCTCCTCGGGGCGTTCCTTCTGCACGTGGTGCGGGTGGAATACCTCGTCGTGCGGCGCACGCGCGAGCTGGAGGAGGCCGCCGCGGAACGCCGCGCGCTCGAGGCCGAGATGGCGCATGCCAACCGCGTCTCCTCGATGGCGACGCTCGCCGGCAGCCTCGCCCATGATCTGAACCAGCCGCTCGCCGCGATCGCCTCCTTCGCGGGCGGGCTGCGCCAGCGCCGCCGCGCCGGCACCGACGATGCGGAGATGACCGAAAAGGTCCTTGCCCGCATCGTGGAACAGGCCAACCGCGCGGCGGATTTCATCCGCTCCATGCGCGCCTTCCTGAGCCGGAGCGAAGGGGCGCGCGCGCGCCTCGACCTGCGCGAGGTGGCCGACGACGCGGTGCTGCTGACGCAGGGGCTGGCCCGCGCCGCGGCGCTGACGCTCGACTGGCGCCGCCCGGCCGGCCCGATGCCCGTCTTGGGCGATGCGCCGCGCCTGCGGCAGGTCTTCGTGGCGCTGATCCAGAACGCGATCGACGCCTCCCCGCCGGGCGGGACGGTCACGGTCGACGCGACGCGCGAGACCCCGGGCGGGACCACGAGCGACGGGCCGGTCTGGCGCGTCTCGGTGGCCGATTCGGGCCCCGGCCTCGACGAGGAGACCCGCCGCCGCGCGACCGAGCCGTTTTTCACCACGAAGGGCGAAAAGGGCCTCGGGCTGGGGCTTTCGACGGCACTGGCCATCGTGGAGGACCATGGCGGCCGTCTCTGGCTTGAACCAAGGGCGGGGGGTGGTACCCTTGCCGTCATGGACCTGCCGATGGAGCCGCCGGAATGACGGATGCCGCTGCGGCCGACGCCGCGATACCCGATTTCGGCCCGGCCGCCGCGCCGCGGATCGTCATCGTGGAGGACGACGCCGCGATGCGCGAGTCGCTCGTCTGGCTCGTGGAGTCCGTGGGCCATGAAACTGTCGCCTACCCGAGTGCGGACGCCTTCCTCGCGGAGGCGCGGCTGCCCTGCATCGGCTGCGTCGTCACGGACATGCGCATGCCGGGGACGAGCGGCCTCGGCCTGATCGAGAAGCTGCGCGCGCGGCAGTCGCTCCTGCCCGTCGTGGTGATCACCGCCTTCGCCAGCGTGCGCGACGCGGTGACCGCGATGCAGCTCGGCGCGGTGAACTTCCTCGAGAAGCCCTTTCACGATCAGGACCTTCTGGACCTCCTGAACGAGGCCGTCGCCGAGACGCGCGGCACGGCGCGGGCCTGTTGCCGGGCGCGCGCGGCGGCGCAGCGCCTCGAGGCTCTGACGGCGCGCGAGCTCGAGGTGGTGCGCGTGATGGCCGAGGGCCTGCGCAACAAGGAGATCGCGCGCGCCCTCGACATCAGCCCCAAGACGGTCGAGATCCACCGCCAGCGCGCGCTCGCCAAGCTCGAGGTGGACAGCGCCGTCGAGGTGCACCGGCTGATCGAGGCCGCGACGGACGCCGCGCCCTGCACGGTCTGGCCCGACCTCTCCTGACGCCTCCGGCGCTCCGCGGGTCGCCTGCC
>NZ_JAWLFS010000279.1:0-3585 GCF_041685465.1 Rhodosalinus sp.
CCACCTCGTCCCCGTTCGGGGACAGCAGGCCCACGGCGATCGGGATCACCAGCGGCGCCTTCTCCTCCTGCCCCGGCGTGGGCGGCGTGCGCTGCGCGAAGGTGAGCGTATAGGTGCCGTCCTCGAAGCTCTCCTCGACCGAGAGGCGCGGGGTGCCGGCCTGTGAATACCAGCGCTTGAACTGCGCGAGGTCGCGGCCCGTCGCATCCTCGAAGACCTTCAGCCAGTCCTCGATGGTGCAGGCCTGCCCGTCGTGACGCTCGAAGTAGAGATCGAGCGCCGTCGCATAGCCCGCGTCGCCCACGAGGCGCTTGAGCATCCCGATCACCTCGGCGCCCTTCTCGTAGACGGTCGCGGTGTAGAAGTTGTTGATCTCCTGGTAGCTTTCGGGGCGCACCGGGTGCGCGAGCGGCCCCTGGTCCTCGGGGAACTGGCGCGCGCGCAGCATCCGCACGTCCTCGATCCGCTTGACGGCAGCCGAGCGCAGGTCGGCGGTGAACTCCTGATCGCGGAAGACGGTGAGCCCCTCCTTCAGGCAGAGCTGGAACCAGTCGCGGCAGGTGATGCGGTTGCCCGTCCAGTTGTGGAAATACTCATGCGCGATGATCGACTCGATGCGCTCGAAGTTGGCGTCGGTCGCGGTGTCGGGGCTGGCCAGCACGGCGGCGGAGTTGAAGATGTTGAGCCCCTTGTTCTCCATCGCGCCCATGTTGAAGTCGTCCACCGCCACGATGTTGAACACGTCGAGGTCGTATTCGCGTCCGTAGCGCTCTTCGTCCCAGCGCATCGAGGCCTTGAGCGCCTCCATCGCCCAGGCGCATTTCCCCTCGTCGCCCGGCCGCACCCAGACGGCGAGATCCACGGTCCGGCCCGACCGGGTGACGAAGCTGCCGCGCTCGGCCACCAGATCGCCCGCGACCAGCGCGAAGAGATAGGCGGGCTTCGGCCAGGGGTCGTGCCACTCGGCCCAGCCGTCCCCCAGGCCCACCGGGTTGCCGTTCGACAGCATGACCGGCGCGTCGCCCTCGATGCGCACGGTGAAGGGCGCCATCACGTCGGGGCGGTCGGGGTAGTAGGTGATCTTGCGGAAGCCCTCGGCCTCGCACTGCGTGCAGTACATGCCGCGCGACATGTAGAGCCCCTCGAGCGCGGTGTTGGCCTCCGGCGCGATCTCGACCTCCGCCTCCCAGGTGAAGGGGGCCGCCGGCACCGCGCAGGTCAGGCCCTCGGCCGTGAGTTCGGGCGTCACCGCCGCCCCGTCGATCGCCGCGCGGATCAGCGTCAGCCCCTCGCCGTGCAGGAAGAAGGCGCCGCGGGCCGCGTCGGGGTTCGGGCGGAAACGGATGCGGCTCAGAACCCGCGTCGCCCGCGGCGCGAGGCGGAAGGTGAGATGCACGTCCTCCACCAGGAAGGCCGGCGGCGCGTAATCGCTCAGGTGCACGGTCTGCGGCGCGGCGTCCTTCATGGCGGTCTCCTCTGGTCTTTTCCGGGGTCGGGGCCGATCTACCCTTGTTAGAAAGACGGGCAGGGCACGGCAAGGCGATGGACGGGACAACTGGCGCGGCGATCCTCTGGTTCAAGCGCGATCTGCGGCTGGACGACCATCCCGCGCTCGCCCGCGCGGCAGCGAGCGGCTTTCCCGTGCTGCCCCTCTACATCGTGGAGCCCGGCCTCTGGGCGGAGCCCGACGCGAGCGGGCGGCACTACGCCTTTCTCGGCGAGGCGCTCGCGGAGCTGCGAGCCGATCTCGCCGCGCTCGGCGCGGCGCTTGTGATCCGGGTGGGGCGCGCGACGGAGGTGCTGGAGGATCTGCGCCGCCGCCACGGGATCACCCATCTCGTCAGCCACGAGGAGACCGGCAACACCTGGACCTACGCCCGCGACCGCGCCGTGGCGGGTTGGGCGCGCGCGCAGGGGGTTTCCTGGGAGGAACTGCCGCAGTCGGGCGTCGTCCGCCGGCTCGCGGGGCGCGACGGCTGGGCCGCGCAGCGCGACCGCTTCGTTTTCGCCGATCCGGTGCCCGCACCCGCAGCGCTCCGGGCGCTCTGGGCAGAAAGCGACCCCTGGCCCGCGCCGGAGGCGCTGGGCCTCGCACCCGATCCCTGCCCGGGACGGCAGCGGGGCGGGCGCGCCGAGGCGCTGCGGACGCTCGACAGTTTCCTTAACGCGCGCGGCCGCGAGTACCGCCGCGCCATGTCCTCGCCGCGCGAGGGGGCGACGGCCTGCTCGCGCCTCTCGCCGCACCTCGCGCTCGGCGCGCTCTCGGTCCGCGAGGCCGCGCAGGCCGGCGCCGCGCGCCAGCGCGCGGTGAAGGGCACGCGCGACGGCTGGGCCGGCAGCCTCAAGAGCTTCCAGTCGCGCCTCGCCTGGCGCGACCATTTCATGCAGAAGCTCGAGGACGAGCCCGCGGTCGAACACCGCTGCCTGCACCCGGCCTACGAGGGTCTGCGTCCGCGCGCCCCCGACAAGACGCGCCTCGCTGCCTGGGCGGCGGGCGAGACGGGGCTGCCCTTCGTGGACGCCTGCATGCGGATGCTGCGCCACACCGGCTGGATGAACTTCCGCATGCGCTCGATGCTGGTTGCGGTGGCCTCCTATCACCTCTGGCTCGACTGGCGTGAGACCGGCCCCGTCCTCGCCCGCCTCTTCACCGACTACGAGCCGGGGATCCACTGGCCGCAGATGCAGATGCAGTCCGGGACGACGGGCATGAACACGATCCGCATCTACAACCCGGTGAAGCAGGGCCGGGATCAGGACCCGACCGGCGCCTTCACCCGCGCATGGCTCCCCGAACTCGCCGCGGTGCCCGACGCGCATCTTCAGGAGCCCTGGCGCTGGGAGGGCGCGGATGGCGTGTTGGGCAGGACATACCCCGAGCCGATCGTCGACGTCCCCGCCGCCGCCCGCGCGGCGCGCGAGGCGGTCTGGGGCGTGCGCAAGGGCGCGGGCTTCCGCGATACGGCCTCGGCGCTCGTCGAGAGGCACGCAAGCCGCAAGGATGGCGCGGGCCGCTTCGTCAACGACCGCGCGCCGCGCAAGCGCCGCCGCGCACCGGATGACGACCGGCAGGGGAGCTTCGGCTTCTGATGGCGCGGATGCGCAGGAAGGGCGACCTGCCCACGAAACCCTGCGCGACCTGCGGCCGCCCCTTCGCCTGGCGGCGCAAATGGGCGAAGGTCTGGGACGAGGTGCGCCATTGCTCCGACCGCTGTCGCCGCGAGGCCCGCCGCCACGCCCGGACCAGCCGTTCCTGAGCGGAGCGCGCTGACGCGCGCGAGATCTCTGGCACTGCGTGCGGTTTTCGGGGGCGCTGCCCCCGAGCCCCCGGAGTATTTCGCCCAAGGTGATGGAATGGTTGGCATACCCGGCCCCATCATCTTGGCGCAAATACTCCGGGGGGAGTCGCGCCTGCAGGCGCGACGGGGGGCAGCGCCCCCCTTTTGGTCCGCTCAGGTCCAGTCGCGGCCGAGATCGGCGCGCGCCCGCTCGATCCAGTGGTCGCGCAGCCAGGGGCAGGGCTTCGACCGGCGGATCAGCGAGCCGCGATAGCCCTCGACCGCCTCGGGCATCTTGGGGCGGCCG
>NZ_JAWLFS010000280.1:0-3564 GCF_041685465.1 Rhodosalinus sp.
ATGCCCATCGCGGCGAGGCAGAGCGCCTCGATCGGGCGGCCCGCGTCCTCGCCGCAGAAGGAGAGCGGCGTGCCGGCCTCCGTGCAGCGGGTCACGATCTGCTCGATGAAGGTCAGGAAGCTGACGTTGAGCGTGTCGTAGCGCCGGCGCACCAGCTCGTTCTCCCGGTCGGCGGCGAAGAAGAACTGCTTCAGGTCGTTGCCGCCGATCGAGATGAACTCCACCTCCTCGAAGAAGCGGTGCGAGGCGAAGGCGAGGCTCGGCGTCTCCAGCATGGCGCCCACCTCGAGGGAGGCGGGGAGGGGGTGGCCGAGGATGCGCTCGCGCTCCAGCGCCTTGTCCATTTCGGCGCGCGCGGCGCGCCATTCCTCGTACTGCGCGATGAAGGGGAACATCACAGCCAGCGGCGCGCCCGCCGCGGCGCGCACCAGCGCCTGCAGCTGCATCCGCAGCACGCCCGGCTTGTCGAGGCCGACCCGGATCGCGCGCCAGCCGAGCGCCGGGTTCGGCTCGTCCACCGAATTCATGTAGGGCAGCACCTTGTCCGACCCGATGTCGAGCGTGCGGAAGACCACGCGCTTGCCCTGCGCCGCCGCCATGATCCGCGCGTAGAGCGCCGAGAGTTCCGAGCGGCGCGGCATCTGGCTTCGGATGAGGAATTGCAGTTCCGTGCGGAAAAGGCCCACGCCCTCCGCGCCCGAGCTTTCGAGCGAGGGCAGGTCGGCCATCAGCCCCGCGTTCATCTGCAGGCCGATCACCGTGCCGCAGCGCGCCTCCGCCGGCTTGTCGCGGATCGAGGCGTAGCGTTCCTGCGCGGCCGCCTGCATCGCCATCTTGTCGCGGAAGGCGGTCGCCACGCTTTCGTCGGGACGCAGATGCGCGATGCCCTGGTCCGCGTCGAGCGCGATCAGGTCGCCGTTCAGCGCCTCCGTGGCGATGCGGTCGGCCTGCACGAGAAGCGGAATGGCCAGCGCGCGCGCCACGACCGCGGCGTGGCTGCCGACCGAGCCCTCCTCGAGCACCACGCCCTTGAGGCGGCGGCCGTAATCCAGAAGCTCTGCCGGACCGATGTTGCGCGCGACGAGGACCGGATCGGCGGGCATCTCGCTCTCGGCGGCCTGTCCCTGACCCGTGAGCAGCCGCAGCAGGCGGTGCGAAAGGTCGTCGAGATCGTGCAGCCGGTCGCGCAGGTAGGCATCCGTGACCTGACCGAGCCGGGCGCGCGCCGCGGACTGTTCCTTCTCGACCGCGGCCTCGGCCGAGAGACCGGAGGCGATGCTTTCCTCCATGCGGCGCAGCCAGCCGCGGGAGTTGGCGAACATGCGGTAGGCCTCGAGCACCTTGAGCTGCGCGACGTCGCCGCCCGCCGCGCCGTCGAGCATCCGGTCCACGCCCACGCGCAGCCGCTCGACCGCTTCGGTCAGGCGTTCGCGCTCCGCATCCGGGTCGTCCGCGATCGGGCGGGTGACCACGACGCGCGGCTCGTGCAGCCAGACGTGGCCCAGCGTGACCCCTTCCTGCCCCACGCTCGCGCGGAAGGTCACCGGCTGCTGGTGCGGCGCCTCGAGCGCCGAGCCCTCGCCGACGAAGGCCCCGAGCTCGGTCATCTCGGCCACGACCATCGCCACGACCTCGAGCGCGTAAAGCTCGTCGGCGGTGAACTCGCGCGCTTCCTTCGACTGCACCACGAGCACGCCGAGCGTCTCGCCGAGGCGCTGGATCGGCACGCCGAGGAAGCTCGAATAGGCCTCCTCGCCGGTCTCGGGCATGTAGCGGAAGCCGCGCGCCGAGGGGGCGTCGGCGGTGTTTATCGTGCGCCCCGTCCGCGCGACGCGGCCCACGAGCCCCTCGCCGAGGCGCATCCGCGTCTGATGTACCGCCTCGGCGCGCAGGCCCTCCGTTGCGCAAAGCTCCAGCGTCTCCCGGTCGCGGAACAGGTAGATCGAGCACACTTCCGAGCCCATCGACTCCGCGACGAGGGTGGTGATCCGGTCGAGCCGCTCCTGCCCGGCGCCCGCGCTCGCCATCGCGTCGCGCAGACGGCCGAGCAGCTTTCGGCTTTCGCTTTCCGATCTGTCCGGCATTGCCTGCGCCCGTCGCTGCCCGGTGGGAAATGGCCCGCCGTCGCTTAGATCACAACCGGAGGGGAGGGTGAAACGACCTTTGCGCGGGAATCCGCGCTCAGGCCGGTTTTTCCAGCTCGAAGGCGTCATGAAGTGCCTGCACGGCGAGCTCCATGTACTTCCGGTCGATCAGCACCGAGATCTTGATCTCGGAGGTGGTGATCACCTTGATGTTGATCCCCTCGTCGGAGAGCACGCGGAACATGCGCGCGGCGACGCCCGACTGGCTGCGCATCCCGATGCCCACGACCGAGACCTTGGCCACGTCCATGTTCGAGACGAGATCGCGGAAGTCGAGCCCGCCGGCCGCGCGCGCGTCGAGCAGCGCCTTTTCCGCGCGCGCCACCTGATCGGTGGGCAGCGAAAAGGTCATGTCCGTGCGCCCCTCTTCCGAGATGTTCTGCACGATCATGTCCACGTTCACGCCGGCATCCGAAAGCGGGCCGAAGATCGCCGCCGCGATGCCGGGGCGGTCGGCGACCGAGATAAGCGTCATCTGCGCCTCGTCGCGCGAGAAGGCGACGCCGGAGACGGGTTTCGATTCCATGATGTCCTCCTCGTCGCAGACCAGCGTGCCGGCCGCGTCGTCCTGTTCGCCGAAGCTCGACAGCACGCGGAGCTTCACCTTGTAGCGCATGGCCAGTTCGACCGAGCGGGTCTGCAGCACCTTCGCCCCGAGGCTCGCCAGCTCCAGCATCTCCTCGAAGGCGATGCGGTCGAGCTTGCGCGCCTTCTCCGACACGCGCGGGTCCGTGGTATAGACCCCGTCCACATCCGTGTAGATGTCGCAGCGCACCGCGTCGAAGGCGGCGGCGAAGGCGACCGCGGTGGTGTCGCTGCCGCCCCGGCCCAGCGTGGTGATCCGCCCCTCGGGGCTCACCCCCTGAAAGCCCGCGACCACGGCGACCTTCATCCCCTCGTCGAACTTGCGGCGGATGTTGTCGTCGGGGATTTCCTCGATCCGCGCGGCGCCGTGGGCCGAGGTCGTGCGCACCGGCACCTGCCAGCCCTGCCAGCTGCGGGCGGGGACATCCATTTCCTGCAGCGTCAGCGCCATGAGCCCGGCGGTGACGTTCTCGCCCGAGCTCACCACGGCGTCGTATTCCCGCGCGTCGTAGAGCGGCGAGGTCTCGTTGACGAAGCCGACGAGTTCGTTCGTCTTGCCCGACATCGCCGAGACGATGACGATCACCCGGTGCCCGTTCGCGACCTCGCGGCCGACGCGCTTGGCGGCGCGGCGGATGCGGTCGAGCGTGGCGACGGAGGTGCCGCCGAATTTCATCACGAGCACGGACATCGGGCCTGCCTCGGGTCGGAGTCGCTGCCCCTTAGGCAAGCCGCGCGCGCCGCGCAAGGGGGCGCTTGCAGGCGGCAGGGGGCGCCACTAGGCAGACATGATGCTGCTCTACCGCCTCGCGCTCACGCTTTTCGCGCCGTTCTT